>JAYUYF010000099.1:0-2068 GCA_043752605.1 Roseiflexaceae bacterium | reverse complement strand
CCACCGGCAACGATATCTTCTTTCGCAAGGATACCAGCCCGGGTGACCACGGGTTGCTGGCGCACGAGCTGACGCACGTGGTGCAACAGCGCGATATGGGCGGCACGGGCGGCGGCATGTCTGTCGGCGCGGCCGACAGCGCGCACGAGACCCACGCCGATACGATGGCCCAGGCCGTCACATCGGGCGCGGCGGGCAGCGCAGCCGCCCAGCGCGAGGCAGATGATGCCCAGGTCGCCCGCGCCGTGGCGCAGCGCGAGGCCGCCGCCGAAGAGGAAGAACTGACCGCCTGATCCGGGTGGATCCCGACGCGGCGCATCGCGATGCGCCTGTACATGCAGTTGCTGAGGGGAACCACCGATGCTGAGCGATCTCGACGAGACAATCCGACAGCTGTTGATCAACGAGGGCGAATTCGACCCCGCCGAGATCGATATCAGCTTCGATATCCCCAACCGCGAGTGGTCGAGCGGTATCAGCAAGCCGACGCTCAATTGTTACCTGTTTGATATTCACGAGCGGCGGGCGCTGCGCGAGGAGGGCTGGCAGCTCCAGGGGCGTGGCACCCGCGAAGCGGCGCGCCGTGCACCACCGCTGTTTTTTGAGATGACCTATCTGGTCACCGCGTGGACGAGCGCCGTCGAAGACGAGCATCGCTTGCTCTGGCATATGCTCGAAGTACTGATGGATCACCCGGTGCTGCCCGAGGCGCGTCTTCAGGGCGATCTGCGGCAATACGACTGGCCACTGCACACCAGTGTGGCACAACTCGAAGGTGTGTTGCGCAGTCCGGGTGAATTCTGGACGGCGCTCGAAAATCAGATCAAGCCCTCGCTCAGCTACGTGGTAACGGTCGCCCGTGAGCGCCGCGCCGAGCGCGCCGGGCCACCCGTGCTGCCCGGCGGCATCAGCATCGGCCTGCCCGAGGCGCGACCGGGCGAGGGGTTTCGCGTCGAGGCGTTGTTCCGGCTGCGCGCCGAGACACCACGCGGCGGGATCGCCGTTCGCGCCGCTGGCCATGATCACGCGGCAACGACCGATGCCGATGGCCGGTTTGTGCTTGATCTGCCAGAAGGCCAGCACCTGCTGCGCGCCACGATCGATGGTGTGGAGCAACAACGCATGGTGCGGATCGGCGGCGTGCCGTACCGCTATACCGATATCGTCCGCGATCAGCGCGGCACTCCACTCGGCGGTATTCGGGTGCAGGTGGCTGAGCACACAGCCGAGGCCACCACCGACGGCGATGGGCGCTTTGCGCTCGATCTGCCGCCCGGGATGTACACGTTGCTGCTGGATATCAATGGTCGGATGCTCCGCCGCCGGATCACAGTTCGCGAACGGGTGTACACCCTGACGCTGGCGATCGGCGGCGTTGCTGGCGATGATACACACCCGACGGCGAACGCTCGCCAGGATTGACGCACACAGGAGGGACGCATGCCAACCGTTTATCAGACCCCGGGCGTCTACATCGAGGAGTTGCCATCGGGCAGCAAACCGATCAACGGCGTCAGCACGTCGGTCGCGGCCTTTATCGGTTTTACCGAGAAGCGCCCGGCAGGGAACACCGGCCAGCCGCACTTTGTCGCGAGTTGGAACCAGTACGTCGAGGATTTTGGCAGTTTTGTAAAAGATACCTACACGCCGCTGGCGGTGTATGGTTTCTTCCTCAACGGTGGTAGTACCTGCTATGTGCAGAGCCTCGCCACCACCGCCGAGACCAACCTGCCCGCGCGCCCGGCTGCCCAGCGCATGCAAATTGCGGCAAAGAACGGTGCGGGCAGCCTTGAACTGACCGCGCGGCCGGATGCACCGTCGGGCACGACCGTCACGGTCGAGATCGGTGATGCCGAGGGCGAGGGTGCAAACGAGGAGCAGTTCAAGGTCACGGTACGCGCGCCGGGCCGCGAAGATGAGGTCTTCAACGGGTTGTCGATGGCCCCCGCCAGTGGCCGTGGCGCGCGCACCGCCGCCGATACGATTACCGCGAGCTCGAAGCTCGTGCGCGCGGTGCTGATCGAGGGCCAGGGAACGCTCGCCGAACGCCGCCCGGCAAACAACACCT
>JAYUYF010000098.1:0-5376 GCA_043752605.1 Roseiflexaceae bacterium | reverse complement strand
CGACGACCAGACCGATGGCGCTTCGAAGTGGTTCCGATCCTTTGGCAACGCAATATGGAGCGTATTCCCAAGAAAAGCCAGCCGAACCGTGTTGCCGTGCGTTGCCTGGAAATCGATCAGCCGTCGCATCAGAGCTGGTGAGAGGATATAGCGCGCCTCGACCTGATCGGTACTGCGGACATTGAAGCACGCCTCGAATTCGGGGTCTTCGAGCGCCACCGGTTGCAGCGGGCCAAAGTTCACCGCGTTGCCCATGCGTTCGAACACCCCACCGATTGCACCCGCCAACCCCGCACCAGCGCCGGGCATGATAATGGTGTGGCCCTGAAAATACTTGTTGAAATCGGCGACGACATAGATCCCACGAAAAATCGTATGCCAGGTCGTTTTTGAATCCCCATCCGAGTCGGTCGTTTCAGTTTTGTACTCGGCGTGTACTTCGCTAAAGCGCACATGTGTCGCACCGATTGTCCCCTCGACCAGATCTTCTTTGCCATACCGATCGATATCAGTGTGAAAGAGCCGCGATGCCTGAAACACGGGCTGTTCGATACCCATTGTGGGCTGATACGTCAATGTCGGGTTGACCTGTGCCACCAGCCGGGTGATCACCTCGTGCTTGAAGCGGCTGTTGAACTGCGCAATCGGGAACGAACTCCAGATCAGTGCCGTGATCAGTGCGGCAACCCCGCTCACAATCGCCAGTACCACGATCTTAAACCAGAGCGCCGCAGCGATCGCCAGCAGCGCCACACTTGCGATGATCGCCAACCCCTGCAAGACACGTTGGCGGGTTGCCGCGCGCGCGACCTCAAACTCGGCGAGAACCGGTGCCAGTATGGCGTGATGATCGACCGTTGGCGTGGTCATCGATTGGCACCAAACAATGCGCCGACATCGACATTGGCACGTTCAGCTTCGGTGGCGGCAAACAGCGCACGCCGTGTGATCCCCATCGGGCCGGCGAGCAGGCTGGTTGGGATCATGTCGACCGCATTGTTGAGCGCCGTCGCGGCCGCGTTGTAGGCACGCCGCGCCGCCGAGATCTGCTCTTCGCTCTCGTTGAGCGAGCGTTGTAGTAGCACGAAGTTGTCGCTGGCCTTCAGCTCGGGGTACGCCTCGGCGGCCACCACAATCCGGCTCATCAGCGCCGCCGCCTGCGCATCGACCGCCACCCGCTCTTCAAGGGGTGCGCTGCTCGATATCGCACGGGTGCGAAGTTCGGTCAACTCGGTGAGCGTTGCGCGCTCGTGGCTCATGTACTGCTGCACCGTCGCGATTAGATTCGGAATGAGATCGGCGCGTTTCTTGAGCATCACATCGATACTGCTCGCCGCCTGATCCACACCATTGCGCAGGCCAATCAGGCTGTTGTAGAGCAATACCAGGATCACAAGCACGGCGAGCACGATAACAAAGAGGACGAGGATGGTCGGGTTCATAGCTTGGCGCTCCTTCTGTATAAACGCGTGCCGATCGTGTACTCCACGACCAAGATACGCGCGCATCGCTGGCTCGTTGCGGTACCTGCAAACACATATAGCAGATATTATCGTTTTTTCAATAGCTCGTTGCGTCTTTGTACCCATTCTGGTTCCGGATTGCTGCACAAGGCTGGCATCCGCGCCGCGTCGGTCCTGTCGGCGGCAGCGATTACCTGACGACAGTGGCGCGCCGTGCGAAGCGTTCGAGCGCCTGCGGGTCGTGCGACGGTAGAAACACCGTGGGCGTTCTGCGGGTAAACGCCAGCGTCTGTTCGAGCGTGCGCCGGGCGGCTTCGAGATCGTACGCAATACCCTGCAACCCGCTCGCCAGCAACTGCGCCTCGCTGAACGCCAGATCACCGGCAAACAGATAGCTGCAGTCGCCGTCGTGGAGCAGCACCGACTGATGGCCGTAGCTGTGCCCAGGTGTGGGGACGATCGTCAGATCGCCAGTAGGTGTGAGCGAGTAGCTCGCGAGGAACGGCTCGACGGCCGGGCCGGTGTAATCGACGAGTTGTGGCAACCACCCGATCGGCCACAAGCTGGCGACGGCACCAAACGGCTGGCGTAGTTGCCCCTCGTACTCGGCGCGTGCGACCAGAAACGTCGCGTTTGGGAATGCCCCCAGCCCGCCGGTGTGGTCGCCGTGCAGATGTGTCAGAACCACTGTGCGAACGGCAGCCGGGTCGAGCCCCAGGCTACGCATCTGGGTCGCAAGCTCTTCTGCAGGTGTCACGAACAGCGGAATGTTACGGGCATAGATCCAGCGGTTCACCGGGTCGGCGGCCATGTAGCTGTCACTATCAGATGCCGCCGCCACCTCGCCGGTGTCGACCACAACCAGGCCCGTGGGATGTTCGATTACCCAGGTGAGCACGGGCAACAACGGCGACCAGTGTGGGTCGAGGACGATGCTGACGAAGCGCAGCAGGCCGGGGGCGCGCACTGCGGCGTGCGCCGTCTTGATCGCCAGCACGCCGGTCTGAATGCCATGGATGCGTATACCTGCGGTTGTGGTGATACTCACGGGCCCGGCTGCAACCGCCGTAGCGGGCAACGGCCGGGTGGGACGCCGCTGGCCGCCAGCCAGCCAGAAACGTGTGGCACGTTGGCCAAGCCACATTCCAAGCAACCCGGCGAGCAACGGATGAAACATACGACGCGGTCGGTCTGAAGCCATTGAGCCCTCCGTGATACGAGACAATTTTCTCTAACCATGCCCCACAACGGCTAATACGGCGATTGGGATGTGCGCTAGCGATTGAGCTGGAGACGTGGATCTGCTACGCTACGGAGACCGACGACCAGACTGCACCACCGCCACAGTGCAGCGTGCGGCCCGGTATTCGCGATATGCGCATCCGCCAATCCCCGCAATTGACGCCACTGCGGCGCTGCTCTATACTCGCAGCTGTTGCCTGACTGTGCGGGAGTGATGCGATGGAGCGACCCCGGATCCACCATGTGAGCGTGCCGCGCCCACCCGGGCCGCAGGCCGCAGCGGCCACACGCGCATTCTACACCGATCTGCTCGGCCTACCCGAGATCGCGTTGCCCGGTTCACTCACCGATGCACCACTGATATGGTTTGCACTCGCGGGCGGCACCGAGCTGCATATCTTTGCCGAAGCACCGCACCCCGACCCATCCGAGCGCCACCTGTGTCTGGATGTCGAGGATGTGGCGGCAATACGGGCGCGCCTCGCTGCGGCGGGTTGCGAAATCCGGGAAGCCCCGCCCATTCCCGGGCGGCCACGGTTCTTTGTGCGCGATCCGGCGGGCAACACAATTGAGGTTACGACGATCATCACTGATTATCGGAGGACGGCATGACAAATACGATCGGCGTCGGGCTGGTTGGCTACAAGTTTATGGGGCGCTCGCATTCGAACGCCTACCGGCAGGTGGCGGCATTCTTTCCTGATCTGCCGCTGCGCCCGGTGATGAAGGCGATCTGCGGCCGCGATGCGGCGGGCGTGCAGGCCGCCGCCGACCAGTTTGGCTGGGAAAGTATCGAAACCGACTGGAAGCAATTGATCGCGCGCGACGACATCGGGCTGATCGATATCGCGACACCGGGCGACACGCACGCCGCAATCGCGATCGCCGCTGCTGAACATGGCAAGCATGTCTTTTGCGAAAAGCCGCTTGCAAATACGCTGGCCGAATCGCGCGCAATGCTCGAAGCGGTGAACAAAGCTGGCGTCGTCGGCATGGTCAACTTCAACTACCGGCGCGTCCCGGCGGTGCAACTCGCCAAAAGCCTGATCAGCAGCGGCCGGCTGGGCAAAATCTATCACTGGCGCTCGGTCTACCTGCAAGACTGGATCATGGATCCCAATTTCCCGCTCGTCTGGCGGCTGAACAAGGACACCGCCGGCAGCGGCACGCTCGGCGACCTCGGTGCGCACAGCATTGACCTGGCGCGCATGCTGGTGGGCGAGATCAGCGAAGTGACGGGTATGACCGAGACCTTTATCAAGCAGCGGCCCACGCTCGCGGGCACGACCGGCGGTCTTGGTGCGGCGGGTAGTGCCGAGATGGGCGAAGTGACCGTCGACGACGCGGCGCTGTTTCTGACGCGCTTCGACAACGGCGCGGTTGGGACGTTTGAGGTGACGCGCTTCGCCAAGGGCCGTGCAAACTACAACAGCTTTGAGATCAACGGCAGCAAAGGCAGCCTGCGTTTCAACCTCGAGCGCATGAACGAACTCGACGTGATGCTTGAAGATGATCAGGGCGATGTGGCGGGCTGGCGCAACGTGCTGGTGACCAACGGTGGCGAGCACAAGTATGTGGGCGCGTGGTGGCCGGCCGGGCATATCATCGGCTGGGAGCACACCTTTACCCACGGCGTACTCGATCTCATGAACGGTATCGCTGTCGGCAAATCGCCCGATCCGACCTTCGAAGACGGGTTACGCTGCCAGGCGGTGCTCGACGCGATCGAGCACAGCGCGGGCAGCCGCCAGTGGGTGCAGCCGGAGTATTGATCCGCCGGGCGGCACGCCACCATCCCGTGGCGCGCGGGCGGGCGGCACGCCACCGTCCCGTAGGGGCAAAGCATTTGGAGGTGTGCATTCGCACACCTCCAAATGCTTTGCCCTTACATCATCCCGCCGCCACCCCATCATCCCGCCCTACAGGTGCCGATTGCCCCACGCCAGAAATTCGGCGAGTGAGTAGACGCCCAGCAGGTTGCCACCCACCTGGCTGCGCAGCCACGCCAGCGCGCCTGGGCGCTGCCCACCGCCATCAGCCACCACCACGACCGGGCATGGATAACGCTCCTGGATGTTGAGCACCAGGTAGGGGAACTTCTCATCGACGCTGCCGGTCGATTGTTGCCATTTGACCTCGAGCGCCAGCCCGTGCGGGAACTCGTCTGCGCCACGAATAAAGAAATCGGTGAATAACGGCAGCCCGTAGATCCCGGCGGGCAACTGATGCTGCGCCACAAAATAGCGCGTCGGGCGGCGGCGTGGTGCGCCAAACAAGACGCGTTGCTCAGCGATCTGCGAGACGCCACGGTCATCCGGCTGCTCGACGTAGCCACGACCAAGCAACACGCCACGAATCGTCGATTCGGCGACACTGCCCGTGCTCTCGGCGCGTAGCGATCGCGGCCGTTCGCCACTCATGCGGATGGCTCCTGCGGCGCGGTCGTGCGTGCCACCTCGGCGAGGTATGCCGTGATAAACGCCAGATCGCGTGCGCCATACCCGGCTGCGGTGGCGGCGGCAAAGTGCGCCAGCGCGGCGGCCCCGGTGGGCGCAGGCACACCGTGATCCAGCGCAGTCGCCGTGAAGGCCAGCAGATCTTTGCGCACGCCCGTCACATCGAACGCCACCTCGTGGGGTGCGCCGAGCAGCAGCGGAACCTTGGCGCGCAG
>JAYUYF010000097.1:0-2069 GCA_043752605.1 Roseiflexaceae bacterium | reverse complement strand
CAGTGGTCTGGCTGATCGGTGTGCCAGCTGCCGGGAACTGCTCGAACACCAATCCGGCGGCGATTGTATCCGAGTTGCGCGGCGGATCGGCCACCGGCCGCAGAAACGCGCGCTCGATCACCTGGATCGCATCACCCTCAGTGAAGCCGATCACACCCGGCGCGGGAGACAGGAGTATTTCGGGCGTCGGCGAGACTTCGGGCGTCAGCGTGCCGCCCGCCTCCGGGCTGACGGTCGCGAGCGGTGTGCGTGTCGCACCCGGCACCGCCGTTCCAAACGACGGCAACAGATCGCCCGGCCGGGCTGTGGCAAAGAGATAGATCGCACCCAGCGCCATGCCGATCACCAGCAGACCTACCAGCAACACGCCAAACTCGCGGCCACGCTGCGGTGCTGGTGGCGCGGCGGCGGCGCGGCGCGGCGGCGGCGTGCGCGGCGATGGCGGCGTCACGACAACAGCAGGTGCCGTATTTGGTGGGGCGTTTGCCATCGTCGGCGGGCGCACCGGGGCATTGTGCATCTGTGTGCGCTGGTCACCTGCGGCACGATACTCGCGCAGCTCCTGCGCCAGCGCGCGCGCTGAGGGCTGCCGCCGTGCCGGGTCTTTGTCCATCGCGCGCAGCACGATCGCTTCGAGCGCGGGCGAGAGCCGCGGGTTGGCCAGCCGCAAAGGCGGCGGCGCGCTGCCCACATGCTGGAGCGCCACCGCGACAGCACTCTCGCCCGTAAATGGTAGCCTGCCGGTGAGCAATTCGTAGAGCGTCACCCCTAGCGCGTAAATATCGGATTGTGGTGTGGCCGCGCGGCCCTGCGCCTGCTCGGGCGAAATATAATCGGCAGTGCCAAACGTCACCCCGGTCTCGGTCTGCGCCGTCGAGAGCGCGCTCTTGGCGATACCAAAATCGGTGAGCTTGGCGACGCCACCCGCGCCCACCAGAATATTCTGCGGCTTGACATCGCGGTGGATCAGGCCGACACGGTGCGCCGCCTCGAGCCCTTCGGCCGCCTGCTCGACGATCACCGTCGCACGTTCGACCGGCAACACACCCTCGCGCAGCACGATACTTTTGAGATCACTGCCCTCGACGTATTCCATCACAATGTAGTGGATATCGTCATCCTGGCCGACATCATAGATATCGACGATCGCCGGGTGGTGCAGATTGGCCGCCGCCTGCGCTTCGTGACTAAAGCGATCGAGGAACTCCTGGTCGCTGGCATAGTGATTATGCAGCACCTTGACTGCCACACGGCGATTGAGGCGCGTGTCGCGCCCGAGGTACACACGCGCCATGCCGCCTTCGCCAATCTTGCGTTCGAGTTCGTAACGTTTGTTGAGGATCTTCTTCTGCATGCCCGCTCAGCGTATGATATGCACATCGGCGCTCAGCGCTTCGTGCGTGGCGATACCTAAAAGATGTTCGATCCGCGCAAGATTCTGAATATCTTCGCGGTTGTAGTGCAATAATGTTGCCAGCGCATCCTGGTCACGCAACATTTCGTAGCGCTGCCAGAGCCGTACTGCGTCGAAGCCACTCAGCCCGACGGTATCACGCGCGATACCCATCGCGATCTCGATCTTTTTCAACCCACCACGAATCCCGCGCCGACGGCAGCCGATCATCAGGTCTTCGTGGGCAAAATCGCGTTTCAGGTCGACATACATGCAACGCTTGATCGTCGGCAGATCAAAACTCGCACCATTAAACGTCACAATCGTCGTGATTCCGTCCAGCGCGGCATACAGTGCGACATCGCTGATGCCGCCGCCGACGAGCTGGATCGTCCCGCGATCCGCACGGTAAACGCCGATCACCGTGATCCGCTGATCCATAGACGTTTCGATGTCGAGATACGCGCGCACCGCCGCATTATGACACGACGAAACAGCACGGTCAAACGTTCCGCCTCCACTCGCGCAATCTGGCGTATGATAGATGCACGTTTTCTACCACGAAGGGAGCAGCAGATCGTATGGCGCAGCGTGTGATTCTTGACACCGATCCGGGTATCGATGATGCCTTGGCGATCTTGCTGGCGTTGGCGGCACCCGAACTCGACCTCGCGGC
>JAYUYF010000096.1:0-5381 GCA_043752605.1 Roseiflexaceae bacterium | reverse complement strand
ATTGCCGTACTGGGTGGCGAATTGAACGTGACGGCGGTGGGTGCCTCTTTCAGCGCGATCAACCTGATCGGCGTCGCGGTGTCGGTCGTCGCGTGGATCTGCATTCTGATTGCCCTGTTCAGCGGCCGCCCCGCCGCAGGTTGAGACGCCCTGCGGCATCGGTGCAATTCGTGGCATCTGTGTCTGAGAGGAGCAGTGCCTACACGTCGAACAAGATTTTCAGGCCATCCCGTAGTGCAGCGGGTCGTCGGCCGAGCAGCTGCGCCATCTCAGGGCTAATAGTATCAAGCAGTCCGTTACGAACTTCGCTGTGGAAGTGCATCGAGAACTGGATCGTCCGCTCGGGCAGGCCGCGCTCGCGCATCCGCGCCGCAAACACTGGCTCATCGACGGGCGTGTACGTTACGTGCTTGCCCGAAAGCTCGGTTAGCGCGGCGGCGACATCGTGGTACGACCACGCATCGCTCGTGGTGAGATCGTGGATCGCACTTGTCATCTCCCCATCCACCAGCAGGTTGGCGATCGCCTCGCCCAGCTCGCTGCGCAGCGCGAATGATACTTTGCCATTGCCAGTCGGGAGCAGGATACCGCTTTCGAAGACCTGCGCGCCGCCGACGTACAGCGGGATTACATCCATATACAGTGCATTGCGCAGCAACGCATAGGTGAGACCGCTCTGTTGAATATACGCCTCGGTCGCGAAGTGGCCCGCCATCAACGGGTTTGTGGCGGTATCCCGGCCTCTCACCGTGCGGCTGGTGTAGGCGATTAACTGCACTCCCGCGCGCTGCGCCGCATCCACCACGTTCTGGTGCTGCTGGATGCGGTGCTGATCGGTTCCCGATATCAGCAGCACTTTTGTGACCCCGCTCCAGATGGGAGCGGGGGAGCGCAATTGTCGACGGGTTCAACCGTTCTGAGATTCGCTGTAGTATACATCGTAGTTCTACCCTGGGTAATGCGGCCACGGCTCGCTGCACCGCCAGGGAGTTCCGTGATCGTCTTTTCTGCTAACGACCCTGAGTTGGGCGGGAAACAACTGTTTGCCTCGACCGGGCGAGGTGAACCGCCGGTGCGCGTGACGGAGAATTTTGCACGCCTCATCTCCGGGTTGCCGTTCCCCAGTCTCTTTTACAGCGGCACCCTCAACATCAATCCGCATCCGAGCAGCACGCCAGGGGTGATTACCTTTGTCTCGAATCTGGGTGGGACACCGGTGCTGCGCGGCACGGGGGGAACCATGTGCGTTGGTGGGGCGGCAAGGAGCGGGGCGAGCGCGGTCTCCACCGCCGTTGCGCGCACGCCGGTGCCAAAGACACGTGTCCACGTCGTGGGATGCGGCATTTGAGGTCGCGGCAAGCCAAACAGTGTTGCCAGTTCGCCCGCGCGGGCAGTCGCCCAATCGGCAACCGCATGCATCTGGCTGTGCCCACAGAGCTTGGCCAACACGGCAATCGTGAGCAAGACCGGCAAGGGATAGCGCACACCCCGCCGCGTACGCTGATCCGGTACCGTCCGGAACTGGTCGAGCAATGCGGTGAGGTTGATGGTCATCGGCGGAGTCGGGCCCGGCGGGCTGACGGTGAATATGATAGGATTCATGTGAATACCTCGTTGTACTGATTTGTGGATGGCACCCAAATCATAGCAACAAGATGTTCACCGTGTGGAGTCTCCGTGTCCTACGACTCTGCATTAGCCCTGACCACATATGTTCTGAAGTATGATTGCGGATTAAGTGCCTACACGGCGATTGCCAGCCGCCGGGCGCCGAGCGCGCCGCGGTAGACTTCGAGGATATCGCAGGCCACGCTGCCCCAGCCAAAGCGCAGCGCCCGGCGGCGCGCACCATCGCTCAGTCGCGCGGCGAGCGCATCGTCTGTCAGGATCCGGCCGAGTTGGCGCGCGAGCGTGGCCGGATCATCGGGTGGGGTGAGCAGGCCCGAGATCTCGTCCTCGACGATGTAGGCCGGGCCGCCAGCGTTGGTGGCCACCAACGGGCGGCCGCTGGCGATCCCTTCGAGCGCGGCCATGCCAAAGCTCTCGTAGTGTGATGGCATGGTCACCAGATCGGCAGCCGCATAGAAATGCGCCAGCTCCTCCTGTGGCCGCGCACCCACAAAGCGCACGGCATCGGCCACACCAAGTTCGCGGCGCAGCGCATCGAGGCGGCGTTGCTCGGTGTTCCACAGCTCGGGCTGGTCATCTGCGCCGCCGCCCACCACCACGGCCGTCAGCTGGCCACGGCGCGCGGGGTCTTCGGCCAGCAATTGTGCGGTGGCCGCGATCAGCGCATCGATGCCTTTCAGCGGCTCGATCCGGCCGACGAGCAGCACGATCTGGTGTGGCGCGGCGGGCAACCCGGTGTGCTGGCGCGCCTGTGTACGATCCATGGGCCGGAAACGGCTTAAATCGACACCGCACGGGATCACGCGAATGCCCGCTGGATCGGCACCGTAGTGCCAGACCATCTGCGCACGGTCGAGCGGCGTGGCGGCGATCACCGCATCGACACCGTGCAGCTGGTGGCGCTCGATCGCGATCCGGTGCTGTGTCTCTTGCTCCTCGGCACCCCGCGCGACCTGGTTTTTCATCGCACCCAGTGTGTGAAACATATGGATCAGCGGTACGCTCCAGGCGCGCTGGAGCGCCAGACCGACTTCGCCCGATACCCAGTAATGGCTGTGGATCAGGTCGTACGCCAGATCCTCACTATCGGCGAAGCAACGGACGTGGCTGACAAACTCAGGCAAGTAATCGAGCAGCAGATTTTTGTCGTACGGGGTGGCTGGCCCGGCGTGCAAATTGATCACGCGCACATTGCGATCGACCAGCTGGATGGCCGGGGTTGTGGGGTGTTGCAGCCGGGTGAAGACATCGACGCGAATGCCGCGCCGACCAAGCTCGCGGCTCAGCTCGCGCACGTAGACATTCATGCCACCTGCTTCTTTGCCACCTAGCGCCGCCAGCGGGCCGCTGTGTACGGACAACATCGCGATTCGCATCGAATCCGGTTCCCTTTTCCTGCTCATCCTGCCACACGGCGTAGCAATGCCGCAGCATATTTACGCTTTGCTACGCGCTGTAGCGCTGTTGGATGTCAGTGTACCACGTCTGCCCGCGCGCCCGTTGTTGTGCGCCCCTCTCCCGTTCTGGCAGCGGGGTCGGGGTGAGGGAAGCAGCAAGGTGAGCTATCTGCAATTTGCTCTACGCCTCTGCGACGATCGCGGCTAGCTGCGCCGGATCGATATTGCCGCCCGAGAGAATGATCCCGACACGCCGTGCTTCGGCTGGCAGCCGACCAGACAGCGCCGCCGCCAGCCCTACCGCGCCGCTTGGCTCCAGCACCAGCTTGAGGCGCAACAATGCAAAGCGCACCGCAGCCCGGATCTCGTCCTCGCGCACGGTCATGACCGCAGCTACGTGCTGCTGCATGATCGGGAATGTCAGCGCGCCGGGCGACGTGACGCGCAGCCCGTCGGCGATCGTCTGCGGGGCCGCGATCGTCACGCGCCGCCCCGCCACGAGTGACTGGCGCGTATCGTCGGCCTCTTCTGGCTCGACACCCAGCATGGTGATCCGCGGATCTTTGCCGTGCGCCGCCACCGCCGCGCCCGCCATCAACCCACCACCGCTGATCGGCACCAGGATCGTATCGAGCCCCGGCGCCTGCTCCACGAGTTCGAGCGCGGCCGTGCCCTGGCCGGCCATGATCTGCGGGTCATCATAGGGCGGGATGATCGTCGCATCATGTTCGGCGGCCACTGCGCGCGCAAAGACCTCGCGGTCATCGCGGAACCGGTCGTAGACGCGTACATCGGCACCATAGCCGCGTGTGGCCGCGACTTTGACCGCCGGGGCATCGTGCGGCATACAGATCGTGGCCGCCACACCCAGCAACTGCGCCGCCAGCGCCACCCCCTGCGCGTGGTTGCCCGAAGAGAAGGCCACCACCCCGCGCGTGCGCGCGGCAGCGCTCAGGCCCGCGATCACATTGTAGGCCCCACGAAACTTGAACGCACCACCGCGTTGCAGTTGCTCGCATTTGAGCACAACCGCACAGCCCGCCAGCGTATCGAGCGTGCGCGAAGTCATCACCGGCGTAAGATGTGCCGCGCCAGCAAGCCGCGCGCGCGCCGCGAGGATATCGTCAAAGGTGATCGGGGGCATCGCCAAACCTTACGCTGTGCAAAGATGTGCAAAACTTTGACAACCATGCAACAGCGTGCTAAAATCGTACATAATCATTTTAGCAGTATACCGTGCATGGCAGCAAATTCCTCATTCGCACAATTTTCAATCGCCCCGATCTACAACACCAAGGCGGTTGCGCTTGAGACGGGTGTACCACCCGATACGTTCCGCGCGTGGGAGCGTCGGTATGGTGTGCCACGGCCACAGCGCACGCAGGGTGGGCATCGGTTGTACTCCGCGCGAGATATCGCCGTGATTCGCTGGCTGCGTGATCGCACCAGCGAGGGCATGAATATCAGCCACGCCGTGATGTTGCTCGATCGCGCGCTCGACGAGCCAGTTGCCACGCATATCACTGATCAACCACGCTCGCTCGATCAATCCGTCGAGCAGCTGATCGTCGCGCTGACGCATTTTGATGGTGGGCGCGGCGAGATCCTGATCAGCGAGGCATTCGCATTGCATCCGTTCGAGCGGGTATTGCTCGATCTGATCCAGCCCGCGATGGTCGAAATTGGTGAGCGCTGGCATCGTGGCGAGATCAATGTCGCCGCCGAGCACTACACGACCGAATTTGTACGCCGCAAGCTCGCCAGTCTGCTAAATGTCTTTGAAGGCCAGACCACGCGCGAGACAATTATCGTCGGCTGTGCCCCACAGGAGTTGCACGATATCGGCATCATGTTTGCCAGCCTCTTTCTGGTGCGGCGTGGTTATCACGTAGTGTATCTCGGGCCGCAGGTGCCGCTCGTCGATCTGCTGGAGACCGTGCGCACGGTCGAGCCGCAGCTGGTGTGTCTCTCGGCCAGCACACTCGAGACCGCGCTGCTGTTGCGCGATGTCGTCGCGGCGCTGGTGCGCGAATTCCCCGAGGTGCGCGTCGGCTACGGTGGCCGGATCTTCAACCAGCATCCCGAGTTGCGTGGCTCGATGGGCGGGAGCTTCCTCGGCCAGGATGCGCGCGAGTTGGTCGAGACGATCAGCGGTCTCTCGCGCAATACGCCATCCAGCACCGATTAAACTCCGTATGCTCCTACAGCCATGTGGTACTTATTACCTACGGCGTGGGCTCATTCTTGCTGCTATAGGTCACAGATACGGTCGCTCCGGCGAAGATCAGGTATAATGACGCTTCATCATACATGCACCACAACAGAAGCACACCTGCATTGGAAGGAGTCAGGCGT
>JAYUYF010000095.1:0-2071 GCA_043752605.1 Roseiflexaceae bacterium | reverse complement strand
CAGTTAATGATGCGTTGCGCTACGAAGTTCAGTCGTTTGGCGTCGAGGTCGTACTCATCCAGCCCACCGGGGTCTACACACAGTTCGATCGCAAGATCGCCGAGACGGTGCGTGATACCGGGGCGCATAGCCCCTATGCTGCCTTCAAAGCCAACCACGTCCGTGTGACACAGCAGATGTTCACCGGGCGCAATGTGGCTGGCATCGTGCGTGCCGAGGATGTGGCAGCGATCATAGTACGTGCGGCGACGGTGGCGCGCCCGCAGACACGCTACAAAGTCGGTGCCAGCGCCCATGTGTATAGCACACTACGCCGCCTGGTCTCAGATCGTACGTGGGATCGGCTGATGGCGTTGCAATTTCCGATGGAGGTGGGAACGAGGTGATGGGGTAGGGGTGCGGCGCTCACATTGTCGCCCTGCGGCGAAGCCGCAGGGTTCGCTGGCTCATGACCAATTTGCACGCACTGCTGAAGTGCTATCGGCCAGACGCCGATCAGCTCTGCGCCATTGCGCTTCCAATGCTCCAGGCGGTGCTGCCCGTGCCGTGGCATCAGCTGCGCAAACGCTACGGGACAATCAACAGCCGCACGAGATCAGTATCACCGTGGCCGATCGCCCGGAGCAATCGGAACGACCTGCACGGAGCACGGTGTGGAATGCTCCAGTTGGTGCGGTTCGCGGCCCAGGATGACGCTCCGCGCACATACTTCCCTGGTGACCGTAGTGCGTTGGCGCGCGCTCGTGCGCAACCGGGGATTTATACGATGCGCACCACGTGGATCAGCGCCGAGCCGAGCACCGGCAGGGCAACGCGCAACCCGTCGTGCTGGAGCGCTGCCCCACGCAGGTGCTGCGGCTCGCCCGCACCGATAACGGTATAGCGCGCGTTGCTGTCGAGCGCGCGTAATCGAAGGGTAATGGTCGGCTCGGTGGCGAGGTTGCGAAACACCAGCACGACGCTTGTCTCGCCATCAGCGATCTGGTAGGCATCGTAGGCGCGTGCGTTGCGCAAATCCGGGCCATGCAGCACGGGTTGCGGCAACAGGGTGTACAGGTCGCCACGTACCAGGTGGCCGCGCAGCTGTTTGTAGTCGGCGATTTGCGCGCGTGCCGCCGCCACCGCTTCCGACGGCCAGTCGGCGAGCCGCGCGGAGATACCGAGTGCGCCCAGCATGCGGCTGCGGAAGATGGTGGCGATCGCTGTCTCCGGGAGCGACAGGCGCATGTTTTCGGCGACCGAGTCAACGACCCAGATCGTGCTGCGTTCGGGCGGGTAGAGCGTGCCCACACCGCTGGTGTGTTGCCGTACGCGTTGGCCCGGCTCGGTCGCGTCGCTCAACCAGGCGGCGTGGCTGCCCGCCATACTCGCGAAGTCGAGCCGGGTGCCACCGCCCGCACAATTCTCGATCACCAGATCGGGGAACCGCGCGCGCAGTGTCGCCCACACGTGCAACACCCCTGCCAGCTGCGCGGGCTCGCCATCGTGTGCGCCGTGGCCGTGCGCCGGGTTGGTACACACCCCCCACCAGTTGCTATCCCATTTGAGCCAGCGCACGCCCAGGCGTTCGACCAGATCCGATACCCAGCCAATTGCCCATGCCTGCACTGCCGTCTGACCATAGCACAGCCAGCCTGTGTCGGTGTCTGGCGGCCATGGGACACGGGAGAACCCGTCGTCGCCTGTCGCTAGCCACGCCTCATGCCACGTCGCATCGCTTGCGGTGCGGAGATCGACGCGCTCGGGCTCGACCCAGATGCCAAAGTGCAACCCGGCGGCGCGCACGTCATCGGCGAATGCGCGCATGCCGCGCGGGAACTTGCCCGCGTGCTCACGCCACAGACCAAGCCCGCTGCTAAAGTGGTCGCCGCGCCGCGCACTGCCCGCCCACCAGCCCGCGTCGATGTAGAACACCTCGCAGCCAAGATCGGCTGCGACCGCCAGCTCGCGCTGGAGGATCGGCTCGTCTACCTCGCAGTGCAGACTATACCAGGTGTTGTATTGCACCCACGGAAAGCCGGTCGGCAGTGGTGGTAGCACCGCGCGCATGAAGCGACGCTGGACGCGTGCG
>JAYUYF010000094.1:0-5387 GCA_043752605.1 Roseiflexaceae bacterium | reverse complement strand
CCTACGCGATCCTCGGCAAGCCAGATCCGCTCAGCGCCGCGCTGCCGGTGATTGCCGGGTATCACGCCGCGCGGCCACTGCACGAAGACGAGCTGGCGGTGTTATTGCCACTCGTTGTCGTCCGGCTCGGTACAAGCGTCGTCAATTCGGCACTGCTGCACGCCGCCAATCCCGCCGATGCGTACTTGACGGTGAGTGAGGCCGCCGCGTGGGACGCGCTGACGATCCTCGATGCGACACCCGCCGGGCTGGCGCACGCGCTGTTTCGTGGTGCCTGTGATCTGCCACCGATCGCGCACGCACCTGCTGTGGTGGCGTGGCTCGCGCAGTACGCAGCACAGATCGCGCCGATTCTCAAGCAGCCGCTGACCGCCGCGAATACGACAGTGCTCGACCTCAGCATCGGTAGCCCGGATCTGGGTAACTGGCCCGCGTTCGCCGATGATGACGCATTCGAGCGGCGCGTGACCGCAATCCTCGCCGAGCGCGGGCGGCCGATCGGCGCAGGAGGGTACCTCGAAGTGCGACCGATCTACACGACGCCCGCGTTCATGGTCGCAGGAAACGACGGCCCGCAGTGGCGCACGGTCCATCTCGGTGTTGATCTGTGGGCACCACCCGGCACGGTCATCCACGCACCACTCGCGGGTGTGGTGCATAGCTTCGCCGACAATGACGCGCCGCGTGATTACGGGCCGACGATTGTTCTGACGCATACAGCCGAACCCGGGCTGACGTTCTATAGCCTGTACGGTCATCTCAGCCGTGAGTCGCTGGCAGGTCTCCGTGTTGGGCAGGGCTTTGCGGCGGGCGAGATCATCGGTACGATCGGCGGACGCGCGGTAAACGGCGGTTGGCCACCCCATGTGCATATTCAGATTATCACCGATCTGCTCGGCAGCAGCGGCGATTTCCCCGGCGTGGCGCGTCCATCACAGCGCGCCGTCTGGCAGAGCGTCTCGCCCGATGCGAATCTGCTGGTAGCCATACCACCCGATCTGTTCCCCCCGGCCGACCCCGATCAATCCACGATCCTGGCTGAACGGCGCACCTCGCTTGGTCACAATCTCAGCGTCGCGTATCAGCGGCCGCTGACGATCGTGCGCGGCTTCATGCAACATCTGTATGCCGATGACGGCCGCGCCTATCTTGATGCCGTGAATAACGTGCCGCACGTCGGCCATCAGCATCCGCACGTGGTGCGCGCGGCGCAACGGCAAATGGCGCTGCTCAACACCAATACGCGCTACCTGCACGCTGGCCTCGCGCGCTATGCCGCGCGGTTGGCCGCCACATTGCCCGATCCGCTATCGGTGGTGTATCTGGTCTGCTCGGGCAGCGAGGCCACCGAACTGGCGATCCGGCTGGCGCGCGCGGCGACCGGGCAACGCGATTTGATCATCAGCGACGGCGCGTATCACGGCAACACCACGACCCTGATCGACATCAGCCCCTACAAAGCGGAAGGCGCGGGTGGCTGCGGCCTGGCTCCGTGGGCGCACAAAGCGCCAATGCCCGATGTGTATCGCGGCGCATTTGGCGCAGGTGACCCCGACGCCGGGCGCAAGTATGCGCAGCAGATCGCGCCGATTATCGCACGGGTGCAGGCCGAAGGGCGCGGCATCAGCGGCTTTATGATCGAGAGCCTGCTCAGCTGTGGCGGGCAGATCGTGTTGCCACCCGGCTACCTGCACGAAGTGTATGCGCTGGTGCGCGCCGCCGGTGGCGTGTGTATTGCGGATGAGGTACAGGTTGGCTTTGGACGAGTAGGCACGCACTTCTGGGGCTTCGAGACGCAGGGTGTGGTTCCCGATATCGTGGCGCTGGGCAAGCCGATCGGCAACGGCCACCCACTTGGTGCGGTGGTGACGACACCGGCAATCGCCGCCGCGTTCGATAATGGCATGGAATATTTCAACACCTTTGGCGGCAACATGGTCTCGGTAGCAATTGGCGATGCCGTGCTCGATGTGCTCGAACGCGAGGGGCTCCAGCAGCGCGCCAACGACGTGGGCGCGCTGCTGCTCGCCGGGCTCCGTTCGCTCGCGGCGCACCCGCTGGTGGGTGATGTGCGCGGCCAGGGGCTGATGATTGGCGTCGAGCTCGTAACCGACCACGCCACGCGCGCGCCCGCCGCTGATCAGGCGAGCTATATCGCCAACCGGCTGCGCGACAATGGTATCCTGCTCAGCACGGACGGGCCGCTCCACAATGTGCTCAAGATCAAGCCGCCGCTGGTCTTCAACGAAGCCGATGCCGACCGGCTGGTCATGACGCTTGACCGCGTGCTGCGCGAGGACGATGCACGGGCGTGATGGGGTGACAAGATGGCCAGGTGACGGGGTGACGGGGTGACCGGATGCCCAGGATTCCGTAAGGCCGGAGCATTCCTGGCAGCTCGCGAGCTGCCAGAAATGCTCCGGCCCACACAGAGAAGCATAATGAAAGGGGTACTCCATGTCGGCAGAAGCAACACTTACCGCGATGGGCCTGGTCGTTGAGCCGATCGACCTCAACGGCGGCCGCTTGATGCACGCCGTCCGCACGGGCAATCTGATCTATACCTCGGGCCAGGTCTCGCGGCGCGGCGATATCGAGATCAAGGGCAAACTCGGTGCCGATCTGACCGTCGAGCAGGGCTACGAAGCGGCGCGGCTATGCGCGCTCAACTGTCTTGCGGCGGTGAAGACGCTGGCTGGTTCGCTCGACAACGTGGTGCGGGTCGTCAAAGTCCTCGGTATGGTCAACGTCGCGCCCGGATTTGACGATACGCCGGGCGTCATCCACGGCTGTAGCGATCTGCTGATTGCGGTCTTTGGTGAGGCTGGTCGGCACGCGCGCAGTGCAGTGGGTATGACCTTGCCGGCTAATTTTGCCGTCGAGATCGAACTGATCGTCGAGGTGCGGTAGCGAGAGCCTCACCCCAACCTCCGCATCTCGACCTCACCCCCCAACCCCCGCATCTCGACCTCACCCCCCAACCCCCTCTCCGATACGGAGAGGGGGAGCAGATTAATCGTCACCCGATCGTCTGGTAGTGTTCGTCGGAATCTCGCCGGTCTCGATCAGGCTACGGGCACGCTGAAGGGCGACGAGCATCGCGGTCGAGGGTACGGTGCGCAACAGGCGCACGGCGGCAGCGCCGACGACACCAGCCGGTGGTTCGAAGCGCCACTGCATGGTCAGCTCGGTCTCCTCAGGGTCGCGCGGCTGGCGCAGGATCAGCAGTGCTGTGTTTGGGAGACTGGCACCGGGCAACGACTCAATCCGCAGCAGTTCGCCCGGCCGCTCCACGCGCACCTCGGCCTCCCACGCAAGCATAATGCCCGGCGGCGTCTTGAGCACCCAGCGCGAGCGCGCCCTGTCCAACGGCGTGACTTCTGCCATGTGGCTCACAATCCGGGCCAGTTTCTGCGGATCCAGCCAGACCTGTGCGACGGCAGCCGGGCGCGCGCGAATGGTGATCGTCCGCTTTATGTGTTCGGCGGTGCTCAGGGCTCCAGGCTCGGTATGATCGGTGTGTGTGGCCAAACGCCGCACGCCGTAGCGTGCTAGCGCCGCACCGCCCGCCAGCGCGAGTACCGCATTCCGCCGTGACCTGCTGCCGAGCACCTTCGCCGCCACGATCCCAGCGATGATCAGGCCAGGAAGATTAGCCAGCACGGCGTTTTCGGGTATGTGATCAGCGATCGTCTGCTGTTCTGTATCTGCCATCTTGTCCTCTGTTCACTGCTGAAACACCCGGTTCTGCCTCACAGCGAGCAGTAAATGTGCCAGAGTTAGGTCTCGCAGCCGGGAGCGCGCGCCGATTTGTACGACGCTGGGGAAATCCCTGTATCCGGACGCACACAAAATCGAACCAGGACGGACAAATTGTCGATACATATGGCCCTGGTCTTGCTGAGTATCGAAGCATTGCAACATAATACGCTGTATGACGGACTGTTTCATCTGTTTGCGTATCTTTGCGTCCTGATTGGGATCGTGCTCGCGTGGTATGCCGCGCAGAGTCCGGGTGCGCTCGGCTCGGGGCGTCAGTTCGTCGGCCGCATCCTGATTGGGTTTGGTCTATTCAGTGTCGTCGAAGGGGTCATTAATCATCACCTGCTCGGGCTACACCACGTGAACGAGACGGTGCCGCTGGAACAATGGGTCGTTTGGGACATCGGATTTTTGCTGTGGGGCGCAGCGATGCTTGTGGGCGGTGCGTACCTCGCCCGTCCACTTGCCGGCTGACACGTGCGCTGCTATGTTCTGGCGGGCTTGCCACGCTTCGTGACACTGGGTTTGTCGCGAAGGGTGGGATCCGCCTGCGCAACAGGTTACTCTTTCCGCCCGCTATGCACACAACTTCGCCCAAATTGCTACCACAGGCCGCGCGTTTGCCCTGCAAGCGGCACACTTTATGCAACCATGTATCTGGCGATGTTGAAAACACGGAGATGCCTATGACACAGCAACAACGAGTAGCGCTGGTGACCGGTGGTGGATCGGGGATCGGGCGTGCGGCGGCGATCCGACTCGCGCAGGACGGCATGCGTGTGGCGGTTGTCGGGCGGAGTGCCGATGAACTGCAACAGGTCGTCAACGAAATTGCGGCAACGGGTGGCGAAGCGCACTCATTTCTGGCCGATGTCGGCGATGCGGCAACTGTCGACGCCGCAACGCAGCAGGTACTTGATCGCTGGGGGCGTATCGACGCACTGTTGGCAAATGCTGGGATTAATGGTGTCTGGGCACCGCTTGAGCAACTGAAACACGAAGAATGGGAAGAGACGCTACGAATCAATCTTACCGGTACCTTTTTGACGGTCAAAGCCGCCGTGCCTGCACTCAAAAAGCAGGGTGGTGCGATTGTGATCGTTTCCTCCGTCAACGGCACGCGCATGTTTAGTAATACGGGTGCGAGCGCCTATGCAACATCAAAAGCAGGCCAGGTTGCATTTGCCAAGATGATCGCGGTTGAACTCGCACCAGCGCGTGTACGTGTCAATGTGATCTGCCCGGGTGCGATCGATACTGCGATCGATGATAATACCGAGAAGCGTAATCTTGCTGATGTGAAAATCCCGGTTGAATATCCGGCGGGGCAGATCCCGCTTACCGGAAAGCAATCTGGGACTGCGGAACAGGTTGCCGACTTGGTCGCATTTTTGCTCTCGGATGGTGCCAGTCATATTACGGGTACCGAAGTCTGGATCGATGGCGCTCAGTCGCTTCTCATGGGTTAACGGCAATGACGCGGCATAATTCTTGCCCTACATGCTATGTTCATTACCGATTCTTGGGCGGTCACGACCTGACGAACACTTTGCGAATAGGGAGAAACGTATGCGATCCGGACGAATGATGGGCGCGCTCGCCGCGCTACTGCTCACGGTACTTCT
>JAYUYF010000093.1:0-2075 GCA_043752605.1 Roseiflexaceae bacterium | reverse complement strand
AAACACGGCATGGTTCACGGGATCGCGCGCAGCGGGCGTCCGTAGCCGCCAGCGCCGTGTCGTACCGTGCTGCCGAATCTGCACCGATGGATTGGCATGGGCAGCAATCCGCCCGTTGACACGGGTAAACTGCGCTTCCAGCTCTGTCTCCAACGCGGCCAGGTGCTCCGCAATCGGCTGCTGGAGGACAGGGAGTTGCGTTTCCGCCAGATATGCCGCGTGGTGCTGCTGCCACTCGGTCATAGGAATGAGGTCATCCTCAAGACTACGGAAGCGCACACTGTGCGCACACACCACATCACCGGCTTCGCGTGCGGCACGGAGCAGCTGGTACACCAGAAACTCGTAGCGATCATGCAGGAGCTGCGGCGTGCCGTCGGCAGATCGGACATACATGTAGCGCTTCAAATGGACGGGAATGCAGCGCGTTGGGATCGTGTGGGCGGGCACATCGCGCAGCGATCGCGCGCGGGCAAAGCCGTCCTGGAGAAACGTCACCGCTTCCATCAGCGCGCTGTGTCCGTAATTGGCCGTCAGACGCATACTCCGCACGAGGGGTCGCAGGGTGCCTTTGAAGCGTCGGCTCAGGCCGTCAATAGCCTGCCAGACATAGGCCGTTTCGTCACAACCCACACCCGTCGTCATGTACGTGGCGGTCTCCGTCAGCCGCTCACGTGCCAACACGGTAAAGGCCCGCGCCTGTACCGCACGAAACGGGAGTTCTGGCGCAATCTGGTCATCAGTGAAGAGCCGGAGCACGGCTCCCGCACGCGCGATATCCTGATGTACGGTCATCCGGTAGGCCGTGGCCTGGGTTTCGGCCGTGTCCATCGCGGTGGCGCGGTAGCCTTTCACCGCATGGATGAACCCGGCGATCAGGTAATCATGGAGCCGGCGATAGCGCTGGTGGAGAAAGCACAGGAGATAGACATACACCATCCACGTGTCGAGATCGTTGAGCCGCGTGGCCGTAGAGTAGCTCACGAGCGACGCATAATAGGCCATCCCTTCCTGGGAAATGCCCAGCACGGGCAGCACACGCGTGGCGATCGCGTAGAATGGCAGTAATGCCGCAGCGCGATCGCGTTCCTGGCGCAACTGCCCAGGGCTGAGATCGGTTGGGACGCGTTGCAGCAGGGTGAGCCGATAGCGGCCATCGTGTTTGGTGAACAGATCAGCGAAGGCGGCACGCTCATCGGCGGTCAGGTGGGTGTGCAGCAGAGCGCCAAGACGCCGTGCTTCAGCGGTCAGGGCGTCGCCAATACGTTCCTCTTGCACGGTGGTATAGGCCGGGAGGATGATGCGCTCGCGCGCACAATACTGAAGGAGCATGCGCAGGAGATACTGGGGTTTTGGGCTGATACGCGCCGCCTGCAGGACGACGTGATACGCGCGCCGACGCTCGTGCGTATGGGCATGCCGATAGTGCGTCTCCGCCAAAATGAGCTGGCGTTGCTGCTGGAGTGTGCGTGGGTTCACGAGCCGCAGATCTGTAGCGGCAACCGCAAGGCCAAGCTGAGTGACGATCGCGATAAGATCGGGGAGGACGTCGGCGAGCGTTACCGCAAAGAACCGCTGTTTGGCTTTGAAATAGCCAAGTTGCAGCACGAAAAAGGCTTGCACGATGGGGTCAGTGAAGGTCTCCATATGCGACGTTTCCGTCACGGTGAGGGCGAAGAAATGGGCGCGCTCCGCATCGGAGAACTGCGGGCGATCGTAGAGGGCCGCGATCTCGGCCGCATCGAGGAGATACAACCGTTTGGTGCGTTGGGCGGTGGTGACTCGTGGGCTCACGCGGCATCCGCGTACACATGACGCGGGTCAGGCGCGACCGGGTGTGCAAACATACGGACGTTTCTGTGGGACAGACGACACACGCAGCAATCCTCCGCTCGATCCGCGCCAACCACCGCATGACTATACCATACAACCCATGCACCGAATCAACGTACCACGACGCTGGACAACGGCTGGGTTTCGTGCTACAGAACGATACGTACGATAGACACGAGGCAAGGGCATATGCACATTGGCTACGCGCGCGTCTCGACCAGCGACCAGCGACTCGATCTGCA
>JAYUYF010000092.1:0-2077 GCA_043752605.1 Roseiflexaceae bacterium | reverse complement strand
TGCGATCAACGTATCATAGTCGACCGGCTTTGAGAGGTAATCGGCACAGCCCGCTGCCAGCGCACGGTTGAGGTTCTCGGCGGTGACGTGCCCGGTGACCGCGATCACCGGAATGTGGGCGAGATCGGATTGCTGCTTGATACGCAGCGTCGTCTCGACGCCATCGAGCTCGGGCATGGCCAGATCCATGAGAATGACATCAGGTACCACGTGCCGCAGCATCTTGAGCGCATCGAGGCCATTGACGGCGGTGATGACCTCGTACCCGCTGATCTGCAACATGCGCGAGATTACATGGCGATTATCGGGGAAATCATCAACAACAAGTATTGTATGCATTATGCCGATGCGCGCCACCGCCGTGCGGTAGTTTTGCGCATCATCTCCTCTCTGCTATGATCGTATTATACGCCAGCAACGTGCGCTTCGGCAACGTCAGCCGCGTGCGGACAGACCACGGGTAAGGTCAGGGTGAAGGTTGAGCCGCGACCCGGCGCGCTGATCACATCGATTTCGCCACCCAGCAGCCGTGCGAGTTCGCGGCTGAGCGCGAGGCCAAGCCCGGTGCCGCCGTAGCGGCGCGCGGTCGAACTATCAGCCTGATTAAACGGAATAAACAACCGTTCGAGCTGATCGAATGTCATCCCGATGCCGTTATCGCTGACGACAAATGCCACCGTTTCGAAATCGCGCTGTACACGGAGATGTACCGTGCCACCGCTGGTAAACTTGGCCGCGTTGCTGAGCAGATTGAACAGGATCTGGCGAATTTTGCCGTCATCGCTGATAATCGTGCCGAGCGTTGGCGGGCACGCAACCAGAAAACGATTGCGTGCGGTCACGCCGTGTTCGACCACATCGTGTACCTGCTGCACCAGATCCGCGATCACAATCATTGTGGGTTCGACCTGGAGTTTGCCCTGTTCGACACGCGAGAAATCGAGCACATTGGTGATCAGGCCCAACAGGTGTTTGCCCGCCGCCCGGATGCGTTCGAGTTCGGGCAAGAGTGCGCTCTGGCCGCGCGCGTGCGCTTCGAGATGCAAAATCTGCGCGTAGCCGAGGATCGCATTGAGCGGCGTACGCAATTCGTGGCTCATCGTCGCCACAAACATACTCTTCGCCTGGCTGGCTGACTCTGCGGCGAGTTGCGCGCGTAGCGCCTGCTGCTCGGCCTGCTCGCTGGCGCGCAGACTGACCTGCAACTCGCGCTCGCGTGCCAGCGTGCGTTCGAGCTCGGCATTGCGATTCTCGAGCAACTGGCGCTGACGTTGCAGACTGTGGGTCATCCGGTTAAACATGGTCGCCAGCCGCCCGAGTTCATCTTCAGCGGCTACCGGCACTGTACGCCCAAGATCGCCCTGCTCGACCGCACCAGCCGCGTCGGTCAACCGTTTCAGGCGATAGGCAACGCGGCGTGCCAGGCTGAAGGCAATCAGCGATGAGAGCACCAGCGCAGTCAGCGTCAGTGCGACAATCACCGTCTGCGCATCGGCATACGCGCGCCGTACAAACGCCAGTTGCTCCGCAGTCTGTGTCTGGTTCTGGATAGTCAGCGCGCGCGCGGTCGTGCGCAGGTGTTCGTAGTCATCATCGAGCCGGCTGAAGGCGGGCTGGACGGTGCCGGTATTGGTGCGCCGTACCGAGGGCAGGTACTGATCGTGTGTGGTGATGACAAATGCCTGCCACTGCTGTGCAAAGCGGGCAAACAAGGCGCGTTCGGCATCAGAAGCGATCAGTTTCTCATACTGAACAAAGAGCGTCGCCATCGCCGCTTCCTGCGTGTGCAGGTCACCTGCAATCCGCGCCTTATCGGCATCGCTCACATAGATCGCATACTTCATCTGGTGTATGCGGTACTGATTGAGGATCAGCCAGACATCATCGACGGCATCACTCGACGGGAGAATGCGTTCGGTCACGATCATCGCGCGCCCGTCCATCGAGGCCATCTGATTGACGGCAAAAATCCCAACGATCAGGATCAGCACCAGATCGAGACCGGCCGCTGCAAACAGCTTGGTGCGGAGCGAAATGCGGCGGAAAAAACCCATCAGGAATCCCCCTCGAGTGCAAG
>JAYUYF010000091.1:0-12447 GCA_043752605.1 Roseiflexaceae bacterium | reverse complement strand
CGCTCGTTGTTGAAATGATGGAGAGTCGAGTCTCTGCTGGAAGTAATGTTTCGTCATCCAGGAGCGCTCGGGCTACAGCGCTGCCTTCAGGAAGCAATGCGCGAACGGCATTGTCGACGACCAACCAGTCTTCTCCGAGTGCTGTGAGCTGAAAGGATGTCAGCCAAAGCCAGCGCCGCAGGTTCGTCGATCGTGAGCTGCCTGGTGAACTCCTCAAGCTGTGGTGCAGTCAGGCGAACGAACGACACACCTGATGGTAATGTGCTCTCGTCGAAGAATTCATCGTCTTCCATGATTGCTCCTCGTAGTGTTTTATCAGTACCAACCCGTATTCTACCCCCTTCGTGCCCTTCGTGACTTTTTGAGAGTTTTGTCATCACTGCGGCGTGCGCCGCCTGCATTGCGATCTCTGCGGTGATATCGACGATCGTGCCCTGCTGCGCGCGATCACCTCGACTTTTTGCCCGGGCTTGATGCTGAGCGTGCGCCGAACGTGGAGTGGAATGACGATCTGATACTTTGGCGAGACCGTGACAACAGATATCCAAACTCCTGATCGATTATAGTATTGTAGAACAAAATTACAGGGGTCATGTTCGGCGCGTCAATACCGAACCTCAGGCGTAATATGTTTGTCGAGCTGCTGTTTCCTACCTGTTGCAGCCAGCGCAGGCGGGCTTCGCGCTGTGTAGCCGATGCTTGAACGTCTGGCTTGGAAAGAGCGGATCATTCTTTTTAGAACCAACACCGTCGGGTCGAACGCACCTACCTATTCGCCCGCGCCAGCATCACGCCCCAGGTGCGGCCAAATCGGTAGCGCGCCGTGTCGATCTTCATGAAGCCGGTAGCTGTGAGTAGCCTGCGCAGCTCGGCGGCGGTGTAGCAGCGCGCGTGCGCCGGGTCGATGCGCCGCAGCAGCGCGTCGAGCAGCCGCACCGGCTGGTAATCGTTGCACCAGTCGAGGATCACCAGCCGCCCGCCTGGCCGCAGTACGCGCCGCATTTCGTACAGCATTGCTGATGGCTTATCGACATAATGCAGCGCGCTGGCACAGACCACGACATCGAACGTGCCAGTGGCGCACGGCAGGTGCGTCGCATCCGCAGCGACAAACGCGCTGTGCCGCGCATGACGAGTGCGCCTGTCGGCCAGCGCCAGCATTGCGTGCGACAGATCGACGCCAAGCAGCCGTTGCTCGGGGTTGCGATCAAGGATGCGGGCGGCAAATAGCCCACTGCCACACGCCAGATCGAGCACGCGCTCGTGCGATCCAATCGCGGCCAGCGCAGACAGCACACCAGTCGTCTGGTGCAGGTAATCGGCCCAGATCCGGTCATAGACGCGCGCGATGATGCGGTAATGGGTCTGCACTGGTCGTTTGGGCATTGGGGTCTCCACACAACACATACAGTCATTGTACCGCAGGAGCGACCACGCCGGGCCGCTCGCCGCCTCGTTTACGAAACCGCTCACGCCGGTGTATACGTAGCACTGGTATGATATACCTGCAGCACTTACCGCTAACACCTTGAGGAGCAACAATGACCATTCTGGGTCTGCATCACATCACGATTGTGGCAAAAAATGCGCAGCGCACGGTCGATTTTTATACGCGCGTCCTGGGTTTCCGGCTGGTGAAGCAGACCGTGAACTTTGATGATCCGGGCAGCTATCACCTGTACTTTGGCGATGAAACGGGCACCCCGGGTACGGCGATCACGTTCTTCGAATGGCCAAATGCGCCGCAGGGTGCGCCCGGCATCGGCGGCACACATCATCTGGCATTGCGCACAGCGGATGGTCAGACGCAGCGCATGTGGAAGCGGCGTCTGACCGATCTCGGTATTGGTGTGGAGGGGCCGCTCGATCGCAGCTATTTTACCAGCATCTACTTTCGTGACCCAGACGGCATGATCCTCGAGATTGCCACCGAAGGTCCGGGCTGGACGGTGGACGAGCCCGCCGCAACGCTCGGTTCACAGTTGATTATTCCGCCCGCCGACCTGACGCTCGGTGGCCGTGATGCGGCGACGGTGGCGGCTGATACCTGGCCCGAGCCGGTGCCAGCGATTACACCTGCGATGAGCCTGCGCCGCGGCATGCACCATATTACGGCGATCGGCAGCGATGTCGAGCGCACCGATGCGTTCTTTGGTGGCCTGCTGGGTATGCGGCGGCTGAAGAAGACGCAAAATTACGATCAGCCCGGTAGCGCGCACTGGTACTGGGGTACCGAAGACGGCGCGCCCGGTACGCTGATCACCTATTTCCATCGCAACCCGGCGCGCGAGCCGCAGGTGCAGATGGGTGCGGGCCAGACGCACCATTTCGCGCTGCGTGTCGCCGATGAAGCAACCCAGATCGAATGGCGCGAGCGGCTGGTGCGCGCGATGCTGCGCGTTTCGCCGGTGATGGATCGCGTCTATTTTAAGAGTATCTACACCAGCGACCCCGATGGCCATATCGTTGAGATTGCCACCGATACGCCCGGATTTCTGGTCGATGAAGACGCCGCCACGCTTGGCACGCAGCTGCAATTGCCGCCCTGGCTCGAACAGAATCGGCTGGTGATCGGTCGGATGTTGACGCCGCTGACGCTGCACGAGGAGGTGACGGCATGAGTGAAAATACCGAAGTCCTCCATACCGGCACCGCGCTCGCAGGCGCAGGCGCGGCAATGATCCTGATCCACGGTCGTGGTGCCAGCGCCGAGAATATTCTCACGCTGGCGGGTTCGCTGCCCGCCGCAGGCATGGCGTACCTGGCACCACAGGCTCCCGACGGTGCGTGGTATCCGCAGCGCTTTACTGCGCCGCTGGCCGCAAACGAGCCGCACCTCAGCAATGCGCTCGATACCGTCGATGCGCTGGTCAAGCGCGCGATCACCGCTGGCGTGCCCAGCGAACGAATCCTACTGGTTGGATTTTCGCAGGGTGCGTGTCTTGTGCTCGAATATGCGGCGCGTAATCCCCGGCGATATGGCGCGGTGGCGAGCCTCAGCGGCGGTCTGATCGGCCCCACGACACGCCGCGATTACCCCGGCGATCTGGTGGGCACGCCGGTGTTGCTCGGCTGTAGCGATGTCGATTTCCACATCCCGCTCGCGCGGGTGGAGCAGAGCGCCGAGGTGCTGGCGCGTATGGGTGCCGATGTCGACAAGCGGATCTACCCGGGCATGGCCCATACGATCAACGATGACGAAATCGACGCATTACGCACCCTCGTCGCACAGATCGCCGTGTAAACGGTACTACGCCGCTCGTTGTGTCATGAGCGGCGTGGTACAATCCGTCAATATTCGCCGAGCACAGGTGCACGCTTGAGACAATTTCCCCGTTCAGCGCAGGTATCGTTCGCTCGCAAGCACCGCTTCCGCCACCATCGCCGGGCACTGTCGCTCCTGGTTGCGTTGCTCGCCACACTCCCAACAACGCCCGTCGCCGCCGTCATTCCCACGCCTACGCTGGTTGTCGGGCAGCCACGGCTCACACTGAGCGCCAGCGTCTCACCCGCCAGTGTGCTGCCCGGCGCATCGTTCGATCTCGTTTTTGTGGCGGGCACCAGCTCGCAGGAACCGCGCCGTATCCGCGTGCGGCTCCAGAATGCCGATTGGTTCATCGTCGCCGATGCGAACACCAACAGCGGCACGTGCGCGGCGCTCGATTGTACGCTCGCCGCCAGCAACGCGGCACGCGCGATAGTACGGCTGCGCCTGATCGTGCGGCCGGGCACTCCACCAGGGTCGCTGTTCGTCCAGGCCAGCGCCAGCGATGATCTGCAAAACACAGCGGCGGCTGAGCCGGTGCGCGTCGCGATCCTTGCATCTGCCACATCAACACCAACCGTGATCCCAACCACAGCGCCTGCGCCGACGGCGGCGCTGCCCACGCGGCCCTCCGCACCGTCGGCTCCAGCGGTGCGCCCGCCGGTGCCAAAATCAACCGCGCGCCCACGGCCACCGCAGCCTAGTCCGCCAGGCACGCCACCTGCGCCCACGGCCACCCGTACAGCCGAAGCCACGCTGCGGCACGATACGCCGCCGCGCCCGACGGTAGCGCCGCCTGCGGATGATCGTGGTGGCAGCAATCCTGCGCCGCCCGCAGCGCATACGGCCGAAGCCCTGCCGCGGCCCAACATACCTCCCGCCGGGCCAGCACCGGGCGACCAGCCGTAGCGATTTGTGCAAATCTGACGCCCGATGTTGCGCTGCTGCGCCCGCCGTGTCCTATACCCCGCGCACGCGCACGGTATCGCCGATGCCAACGCCGAGACGCTTGGCCGCATTACCGTTGCGCAGCGCAACCTCGAGGTGATCGGTGCTGCCAAACAGCGCCAGCAGGTCGCCACGCGCCACATCGGTGTAGGTGCGCTGGACGCCGACGATCTGCTGGTCGATCACCTGGATCAGCGGCTGATCGAGCAACCCGGTTTCCAGCAGATGGCCGGGCCGAATATTGGTCACACAGTTGCCAACCGCATCGATATGGATGATCCGCCCGACGAGCTCGCCGCCGCGTCCGCGTGTGGGCTGTTCGAGATTGGCTTCGACCATCGCATCGATCACTGCGCCCAGCTCGCGCACATTTGTGCCGCGCGCCAGATACGCTGCCACCGGTGCAAAGATATCGCGCGCGTGGAAGGTATTGCTCACATTCTCGCGCCAGTAACCGGGCCGATTGAGTTCGACGACCAGGCACGCCGCAGCACCCCAGCGCGCCAGCGCCTCGCGCCAGATATAGGTGAGCACGCCGTTGTCTGGTGCAACAAATGCCGCCTCGGGCGTGAGGAGCACGATCGGGCGGCGCGCGTTGCTGGCCCCCGGGTCAATCGCCACCAGATGCACGCTGCCGATCGGAAAGTACGCGTAAAATGACTGAATCATGTATGCCGCTTGATGCAGATTCTGCGGCTCGATCGTGTGGGTAATATCGATCAACTGTGCGCCGGGTGCGATACCAAGCACAACGCCTTTCATGGCACCTACGTAGCTATCGAGCACGCCAAAATCGGTCGTCAGCGTGATGATGCCATTGGCGCGCATCGGAAACTCCTCCGGTGATTGCGCATGCTAGCCGCGCTCGATCTCGCCACGCACTGTTGCTATCGCCACATCAACATCGGAGAATGTGCCCTGCAACTCGGTCAGTTGCTCGCGCTGCGCGCGAATAAAACGCGTATAGGGTGCGATCGCCTCGCGCACGCGTTGCACCATCAGCTCAAGTTCGCCGTCAAACTGACGCTGCATCGTGCCAATAATCTGGATGCGCAATTCGGCCACGCGCTCGCGCAGCTTGTGCTTCAAATCACGGCGCTTGTTGGGGATGAGGTACAACCCGGCGAGCGCCGCCGTGCCCGCCGCGAGGATCCCCGTCACATCGAGCAGCGCAGTATGCGCGAGCACGACGAGCAACGCGCCGACCCCCACCGCACCCGTGCCGACCAGCGCGGTCTGCCCGATTGCGGTACGTACCTCTTCGGCCATCGCCGCGCTCTCTTTTTCGCGGTCGTAAGTATCGACCACCCGGCCGACCTGATTCGCGACCGATTCGATCAGTTGTGAGCGATTGTAGTCAAATGAACCGCCAATATCGCCGATCATTCCGGCTGGCCGCGAACTGAGCCGCTCGCGCCGTAGATGATCGGTCGTCGATTGCCAGAGCTTCAAATTGCGATCGATGATCCAGTCGATCAATCGTTGGGTGCGCATATCGATCTGTTGCGGCAGATCGGCCACCACGGCATCTTCAAATTCGGCACGCACGCTGTCGCTCTCGCGGATCAGCCGTGGCAGGTTATTGATGCGGATCGTATCATCGAAAAAGCGAATACCGCGCAGTTCAAATTCGTTGAGCAGATTATCGATCTCGGTGCGATGATAACGGAAGTCCTGCGATACATCATCGCGAAACAGATCGAGCTGACGATCAATGTTGTCGATTGCTGCAACGTCTTCGGTCAGTGTGCCGAGCCGATCTTCGACCACGGTCAAATATTTATCCGTGATGCGCTGCGCGACACCGAGCGGCGAGAGCAGCTTGAGCCGTACGCGCTCGCCGGCGTCGAGCGTCTCAGCAATGTACTGCTCGATCGCGCCAAAGCGGCTGGCTTCAAATGCCGCAGCATCGTCCGCAGCACGCGCGCGCCGCGCGCCGCGCGCCGAGAGCGGGAAGATCTCGGGGGTGAAGCCAAACAATGTGTGCGCGTGCTCGGCCACGAATGCCACGACCTGATCGACTTCGGCCGGTTCGAGCAGATCGGCCTTGTTGATCACGATCACGACCTTCTTGCCCCAGTCGCGGATCAATTCGAGAAACGAGCGCTCGCTCTCGGTAAAGGGCCGGTCAGCCGATGTGACAAACAGCACCAGATCGGCGCGCGGAATAAACTCGCGCGTCAGCTCCTCGTGCTGGCGGATGACCGCATTGGCACCCGGTGTATCGACGATCGCGATGTTCCGCAGCAACTCGGCGGGCTGACGGCGCTCGGCGAGGTAGGCACTGGTACGTTTCTCGGCCGGCTCATCGCCGTAGCGCAGCACCGTGATCCGGTCGGTCGTCGGCGTCACACCCTCGGCCATCACCGTTTCGCCCACGAGCGTATTGATAAAGCTCGATTTGCCCGAATTGAATTCGCCCGCCACCACCAGCAAAAACAGCTCGGCGATGCCCGCGATTGTCTCATCGAGCGTCTTGCGATCAGCCGGGGCGACATCGACGCCAAAACGCTCCAGCGCGGCGGCGAGATCGGCGAGCAGCGTGCGTTCCTGCGTGATGAGTGCATCAGCGCGTTCAGCAAGCGCCTTCTGGCGGGTAAAGAGCGCGCGCACGGCTAATCCTGCGCATGTGCAGTAAAGGCGCGCCCCTGCTGGCGTGCGGTGCGAAACTCGGTGCTGCTCAGTGCGCGCTCGCCGCGGTAATGGATGACATCAGCCTGCGCATCGTAGCGGTAGCGGGCTTGCACCCACGTCGCGGCATCACCCTGGCGCAGAATATCAATGTTCCAGGCGATGTCATGCGCGTTGAAGACCTCGTCGATGATCCAGACCAATTCATCGTGCTGGAAGATCGTCGCCAGGCGGCGGTGTGCTTCGCTGTGCGCCATCTCGCGCGTCGGCAGTTCGAACCCTGTCATCAGTGTCTCTCGTTCAGGTCAGTCCGTTGCTGTTTTGATTATAGCACGATCGGTTCCGCTGGCTTTGGTGCGGCTGCGTATTTGCCGCCGCGCCCGGTTGTGGCGGGCCGAATCATTGCTTCGGCCCTACCGATACCCCTCGGCCTGCATTTCAAACAGCCGCGCGTAGGTACCGCGTAGCGCCAGCAATTCGGCGTGGCTGCCGAGCTCGCTGATCGTGCCGCCCTCGATTACGGCGATCCGGTCGGCCATGCGTACGGTGCTGAAGCGGTGCGAGATCAGCACGGCGATCTTGCCCTCGGTCAGGTCGCGGAAGCGGTGAAAGATTTCGTACTCGCGCTCGGCATCGAGCGCCGAAGTCGGTTCGTCCAGCACCAGTACCTCACCATCGCGCATGAAGGCGCGGCCGAGCGCGATCTTTTGCCACTGGCCACCCGAGAGTTCGTGGCCTTTGTTGAACCAGCGCCCGAGCATAGTGTCGAGGCCTTCTGGAAGTTCGGCCGCCACATCATCGGCACCACCACGGCGTGCAGCATCATCGATGCGCTCGGCATCGTCGAGCCGGTCGATCTGGCCAAAGCCAATATTTTCGCGTACTGAGAGCTGATAGCGAACAAAATCTTGGAAGATTACACCAATCTTGGCGCGCAACGCGTCTGGATCGTAATCGCGCAGATCCACACCATCGAGCAAAATTTGTCCTTCGGTCGGGTCGTACAGCCGCGTCAGCAGCTTGATGAGTGTCGTCTTGCCTGCACCGTTCTGGCCCACCAGCGCCAGCTTCTCGCCCGGTGCGATACTGAGGTTGACATCGCGCAGCGCCCAGTCCTCGCGGCCGGGGTAGCGGAATGAGACATGCTGGAATTCGAGGCCGCGCGTCAGCTTGGCCGGCATCGGGGCGGGGGTCGCGGTACGCGCCATCTGGGGTTCGAGCGCCAGGAAGCTGAACAGATTGTCCATAAACAGGCCGTTTTCGTACAAGCGGCCGAGGTTATCGAACAGACCCTGAAATGTACCCTGGCTGCTGCGAAAGAGCGTCAGATAGAGCGTCATGCCGCCCAGGGTAATGACCCCCGCCACGGTCTGGAAGATGATCCAGGCGTAGGCACCATAGTAGGAGATGGTCGCCAGCGTGTTGAGCCCGAGCGCGATCCACGAGCGGCGGCGCGCCAGCCCCACATCCTCATCGTAAAACTTCCAGAACGTCTCGCTGTAGCGTTTGAGCAGGGGTTCGCCCAGGCCAAACAGCTTGACTTCCTTGACGCTGTTGTCGACGGTCAGCACCTGCTCAAAATACTGCATGCGGCGTGCTTCGGGTGCGTGCCAGGTAAGCAAACGGAAGTAGAGTTGCGAGAATTTGCCCTGCGCGATAAAGGATGGGATTGTTGCACCAAACAGGACGAGCGTGATCAGCGGGCTGAAGGCCAGCAACAGCGCGGCAAACGAGATCAGTGTCAGGGTGTTTTGTACCACCATAAACGCGCCGTTGACGATGCCGAGCGCGCGGAAATCGGCCTCGCGGCGCGCGTTCTGCAGCCGATCGTAGAACGCCGGATCCTCAAAAAATGTCAGATCGAGCGCCAGCGCTTTGCGGATGATCGCGGTGTTTATCTGGTGGCCCAGCCGCGCGTTGAGCGTGTGCTCGGTCAGCCGCCGAAACTGTGTGATCAATGCGCCCGCCAGCAGCAAGACAAACTCGATCAACAACAACGGCAACGCCACCTGTAACCCGGCCGCCGCCGTCGCGCCGCGCTGGAGTTGCGTCACCACCGTATCGACGATCTGCGCCGCCACCCAGGCCTGCGATGCGGGCAGCGCGGCACCGATCAGGGTGTAGCCCACCATCGCGAGCGTGCCGCTACGGTCGGCCTGCCACACCAGGCCAAACGCGGCGGGTACATTTGCATACGCGGTTCGTAGGCCATCGATCCGCTCGCGCATGGTTTTTTGGGTCTTCTCGGGGGTCGTCTGCTTTCTGCGTCCCCGTACAACATCACTCAACTCGAAATCCAATCTTCACAAAATGCAACGCCGAGGCATCGCCTCGGCGCAACGTACACCTCAGTATTTGAGAATAGCGCATCTGTACGAATCGTGCATCCGCCGAATGGGCAGTTTGTGTTATGCGCGCGCCTGTTCGCGATCAAGCGCCAGTAGATCCTCGCGTGGGGGCGCAAAGGTATCGATAACGAGCGCCGCCTCGATCACATCGACACTATGCGTGATGCCTGATGGAATGTGCAAGATATCACCCGGGCCGAGCAGATGTTCTTGCTCGGCCAGCCGAAACCGTAGTCGGCCGCTGAGCAGATAGCTGCTTTGCTCGTGCGAATGCTGGTGGGTGGGCACGCGCGCGTCGACATCAAGTTGGACGAGAATCTGCATCATCTGCGTACCAGCGACGATAGTCTGGCGGCGTACGCCAGGAAACATAGGTATCCATAGCTGATCGGACATGGTATGACTCCTGCAACATGCAAGACACGGTTTTCGTTTATCATAGCAGTATTCTGGCGAAACGAACATACGCGTGGGCGTGAATGAGGAGTGCACGATGGGTGCGATTATGAGTTTGTTCTCGGCATTTGGCCTGTCGACGGCCGCCGGGTTGAATGCGTATATTCCGTTGTTGACGATCGGGCTGGTCTCGCGTTACACCGATCTGATCAATCTGGCGGCTCCGTTTGATATCCTTGAGAACCCGCTGTTGCTGCTTGGCATCGCGATCATCACGCTGCTCGATATGATCGGCGACAAGATCCCGGCGGTGGATCACCTGCTGCACCTCGCGGGCGGTATCATCCAGCCGGTCGCTGGTGCGGTGTTATTTATGGCCGCCAACAGCAGCACCGGCTTTGTCGATCCGACGCTGGCGGCGATCATTGGGCTGCTGGCTGCGGGTGTTACCCACGGCGCACGGGCTGCGGCGCGTCCGGTCGTCACCGCCAGCACGGCCGGTCTCGGCACGCCGGTCGTCAGTGCCGCCGAGGATGGCGCGGCACTCACGCTATCGCTCACCGCGATCTTTGCACCGGTGATCGGCTTCTCGCTGGCGCTGTTGGGTCTGATCGGGGTTGGGCTGCTGCTCTGGTCGTTTGTGCGGCGGCGGCGGTCGGTGGCGCGCGGGTAACGCCCGGGCGGCGGGCGTGGGGCGGGTAACGCCCGGGCGGCGGTACGGGGGCGGGTGCATCACGATGCGCCGGTACGGGGGCGGCCACGCGGGGGGCGGGGCGGCCACGCGGGGGGTGACGACCGGACGCAGCATGCTGCGTCCCTACGGGATTGTGGTGGCCCGTGGTACAATGCGCGTATGAATGCGTCATCCGCCGCTGCTGCGGCTACACCCGCCGCACGGCTGCGCACCGCCGTGATCCTCGGGCGGTTGCTGGTGCATCTACTGATCATCGGTCTTGCGAGCCTGCTGTTGCTGCTGGCGAGTATGCTGGCGCTGTGGCTACACGGCCCCTCCTACCCGGTGGTGGTTGGCGATTACCGCGATGAATTCTTTCTCAGCGGCACGCACCTGCAAGAGACAACCGCTGATGGCACATCGTACCGCTGGACGACTGGCGATGCCACATTGCGCATCGCGCATCCGCAGATTACGCGTGATGCGACGCTGACACTCGATCTCGGTGGCCGCCCGCAGCCCACGCCGCTCATGTTGACGCGAGATGGCCAGCCGTGGGTCACATTCGAAGCGCAGACTGATGCACGCCAGTACACCCTACTGCTCCCGGAAAGCGGCCCCGAGCCGGTGTCGATTGGATTACGCACCGAGACCTTTGCGATCGCTGGCGATCCACGCCCGCTGGGTGTCAAGATTGAGGGGTTTACGCTCGCTGCCCTGCCCAGTGGCCCGTTGCTGCCCGGGCCGACGCAGTTTGCCTGGCAGTTTGTCGGCTTGCTGGCGGCCTATGCTGCCGCGACACGAGTTACGAGCGTGCGCTGGAAGCTGGCGGCGATCGCGGCGTTGCTGGCGATCGGTCTCGCGGCGCTACTCGCGCTCAACCTGCCCGTGGTACACCAGCTGTCGCCGCAGGTCGCGGTCGCGGGCATCGGTCTGCTGGTCGCCACGATCATCGTGCTGCCGCGGCTTGAGCGGCTGGCCGCCAGCCCTGATGCCGCGTGGAGCGGTGGTGCCGCTGAGATGCGTGTGTTGTGGGGGCTCATGCTGCTGGCATGTGGGTTGCGCGTGGTCGGGGTGCTCAATCCGACGTTCGATGGCCAGGATCTGGGTCGTAACGTCGGGCGTTTCCTGCGAACGGTGACCGGCGACCTGATTATCATTGGTCCATCGAGCGAATTCGCCAAAGGCATCACGATTTATCCTACCGGGCCATATCTGGTCTTTGCGCCGCTGATGACGTTTTTGCGCGATCTGCCGCAGACCTTTGAGGCCGGGCTGGCGATCATGGAGGGTAGCTCGTCGCTGGCAATCGCACTCCTGGCACGCCGATTTGGGGCGGGCACGTTTGGTGGGCGCGCGGCAGCGCTGCTGTATCTTGGCAACATCGCCTCATTTTCGGGGCTCACCTATCAATTCTCGGCGCAGTTATTTGGCCAGTGGCTCACCGCACCGATCGCGTTGCTGATCCTCTGGCGGTCGGGCGGTGCGCGTGCGCGCGAGTGGCTGCTGGTCGTGCTGCTGATGCAGTTTGCGCTCTACAGCCATATTGGCGTCTCGATCCTCGCGGTAAGCTGGATCGGGCTGATGCTGCTGGTCGTGCTGCTGCGCGAGCGCACACGCGCGGTGCTGGGCGTCAGCGTGGTGTATGCTATCAGCGGGCTGTTGGCGCTCGGGTTGCTCTACATCTATATTTTTGAACGTTCAATCGCGCACGCGGGTGGTGTCACATCATCCGGGATCAGCGATGCTACATTGTTCCCCGGCGCATCGCCGCTGATGCTGCGCGGCGCACGATTGACGTATACTGATGTGGGATTGGTGTTGCTGCCGATCGGTCTGGTGCTGGCGTGGCGGCGGCTCGGCGCGTGGCAGCTGCTGCCCGTGCTGGCGGCACTGGCGATTGCGCTCGGCTTTCTGGTTGTCAATGCCATGTTTGATCTCCAGGTGCGCTATTTCTACTTCTTTATGCCATTTGGCCTGGCGCTGATCGCCACCGCGTTGCAGGCGCTGGCGGGCAAACGCCGCGCCACCCGGCTGTTGTGCTGGGCGATCGTGATCGGGTTGGCCAGCATGGGCGCATGGGAGTGGATCGGCCAGACGTTTGGCGCGACCACGATCTCGATGACGCCGTTGACGCATTGATCGATGGTGTGGTGGATCGCGATCGTGGTCGCGGCACTTGTAGG
>JAYUYF010000090.1:0-5410 GCA_043752605.1 Roseiflexaceae bacterium | reverse complement strand
CGAGTGAGATTGGCTGCGCGGCAGCCTGGAGCAGGTGGCGCACCTTGCGCTCGGTAAAGCCGAGTTGTGCCGCAATTTCGACGGCAGTTGGATCGCGGCCAAGCGTCTGCTCCAGTTGGCGCGAGACGCGCCGCAGCTGGCCGATCGAATCACTCATATGCACTGGCAGGCGGATAACGCGGCTCTGCTCGGCGATCGCACGCGTGATCGCCTGGCGAATCCACCAGGTCGCATAAGTCGAAAATCGATTGCCGCGCGTCGCATCAAACTTCTCGACCGCGCGCATCAAGCCGATGTTGCCCTCTTGAATCAGATCCATGAAGCTGAGCGGGCCAGCGAGGTATTTTTTGGCAATACTGACGACCAGCCGCAGATTGGCCTGGATCAGCCGCCGACGCGCATCATCGCCGCGCGCGATCATACGCTCGATCGCCAGCCGCTCCGATCGCGGCAACGCTGCGTCGCGTTGCGTCAAGACCGTGCGCCCGGTCACGATATCGGCAGCCAGCGCAATCTCGTCCTGCGCGGTGAGCAACGCGACCTGACCGATCTCGCGCAGATAGAGTTGCACCGAATCTTCAACGTGCTCGGGGGCGTACGGCGGCGGGGCACCGCTTCCAACTCGTGCTCGGTATCAGCAGCCAGCTCTGGCTCTTCAGTAGCAACGCTTCGGCGACCCATGCGTGTTACTCCTGTTACCGAGCACAAGCAGTGGTACGCGGTGGTACAGTGCTCCGTTACCTGTTTGCTACGCACAGGCAGGCGAACCTGGATGCAGCCCGGCTGTGCGCTACGCCTCACGGCGGACAATAAAGTGCGCCAGGTCGTACAGGGCACGACGCGCTGCTGATGGTGCAAAGATCTGCAAGTGCTCCGTCGCGCGTACGGCCAGCCGGGTGGCCTCTTCAATCGCCAGCCGCGCGCCACCCGCTCCGATCGTGGCCGCGACCGCCACCGGTATCTGCGCCGCATCGATGCGTGGCGATCGCACCAGCGCTGCCAACAGCGGATCATCGCTCTGGGCCACGGCATACATCAGCGGTAACGTCAGCGTGCCCTCGCGCAGATCATTGCCAGCCGGCTTGCCAAGCGTGCGCTCATCACCCGTGAAATCAAGCACGTCATCGACGATCTGAAACGCCAGCCCTAAATCATAGCCGTAGCTGCCGAGCGCCCGCACTGCGCTATCGTCGCCACCACCGACCGCCATACCCGCCCGGCAGGCCGCCGCAAACAACACCGCCGTCTTTGCGCCGATCTTCTGGGTGTACTGGCTATAGGCCACATCAAATGGAGCCAGCTGCCGCACCGGATTCAGTTCACCTTCCACCATCGTGCGCGCCGCATCGGTGTAGTAACGAATGATGCGCGGATCACGCTCGGGCGCAAGCTCGCCTGCCGCCAACCCAAACAGATAATCGCCGAGCATCAACGCGACGTGGCTATCCCAGCGGGCATGGACCGTCACCCGGCCGCGACGCTGTGTCGCGTGATCCACCAGATCATCGTGAACCAGCGATGCCGCGTGCAATAATTCGACAGCCACCGCCGGCCGCAATGCGCGCTCGAGATCGTACGCGCCCAAACGCGCCGCCAGCAAGACCATCGCCGCACGCAGCCGCTTCCCGCCCGCGCTCACGGTGTGCGCGCCCGCCGCCGCAAGTGCGGCAGACTGCGATGCGGTGCGCGCCAGCAATGTCTGCTCGACGAGCGCCATGTCATCGCTGATGCCACCACGCTGTAATATCTCGCCGGGTGTCAATCCGTATACCGAAACTTCAAACGGGCGGAGCGGGATCTCTGATCGTGTGAGGGTTTGCTGCATGACGCGCTCCCGAATACCGCACGCTTCACGTCGATTGTGAAGAAATACACTACTTGAATAATACCATACTGCGGACGTTCGTCAAGAGCTATCAGTGAGCAGTTTGCACAGGCTGTGCAAAGTATCTGCACATCGTAGCACAGTGGCAGGCGGTATGGACTAGAGTGCTTTCTGGTTTTCGCGCGCCGTTTCGAGGCGGCCGAGATGGCAGGCTTCGCTGAGGCTGACAAGATACGGCAGGTCAGCACCATATTCGACCGCGCTGATACTGGCATTGGTGACCCAGATACGATTGATGCGATCCATATTCATCCCGAGCGCATCAGCGACCAGAATTTTAACAACGACATCGTGCGTGCTGACCAGCACCGTCGCATCAGTATGCGCGGCCAGCAGCCGATCCTTGCAATCGAGCACCCGTTTGAGGATGTTGCTAAAGCTCTCACCACCCGGCATCTGCGCGCGGGTCGGGTGTTGGCGCCACTCGCGCAGACCATCGCCAAAGCGCGCCGTGACTTCCTCGGTGAGCAAGCCCTGCCATTCGCCGTGGTGAATCTCGAGCAGCGCCTGCTCTTCGCGCAGCGGTACAGCAGGGTGAAAGCGCGCGACGGCAGCAGCGGTGCGCGCGGCGCGTTGCAGCGGGCTGGTATAAATCGCCGCAAACGTCTCGGTGCGCAGCCGATTTGCGAGCGCATCGGCCTGCTGGATCCCAAGTGCCGAGAGCGGTGCGTCGGCCTGGCCCTGATAGCGGCCAACCCGATTCCACTCACTCTCGCCGTGTCGTATAATGATAAGCCGCATATGCTCCTCGTTGGTTTAGCGGGTACGAGCGATCTACGTGAGATCAACAGCAGTATGATACCAGATCAACTTACCGCGCCGGTGATCCGTCGCACGGGTCTGCGATGATCCGCGAACGTTCGCCGCTCGCTCGGCTGCGTACCACGCTCGAAGCATTCGAGCGCAGTTTTGGCGCATTGAGCGAAGGCCCGGCCGCCGCGCGCCAGACATTAGCGCTCAGCGATGCGCTCGAAGATCACGTGCGCGACGCGCGCGCGGCGGGGGCCGAGATCGGCGCTGAGGAAGTACAAATCCTCAATCTACGCGACCAGATCCGGCTGCAGGCACCACAGATCGCGGCGCAAATTGGCACACCCGATGCCGAACTGCGCGGCGGCGTAAGCTGGGCGATTGTGGCAGCCGCGATCGCTACCCGCCGCCGCGATCGCAATCGCGCGCTCTTCACCATTGGGGTACCCGTGGCGCTGGTGGCCGGGCTGGTGCTGGCGATCATCCTGTGGCCGCAGCCGCCGCGGCCCGATATCAACACAATCCAGGCGCTGGTCTACGCGAATGATCTGCCGGGTGCGCTGGCGTTGGCGCGCAGCGAGGCGGCGCAATTTCCCGCAGATTACGAGGCGGCAAGCTGGTATGCGGCCGTCACCGAGGCCAGCGGGCGCGATGCCAGCGAGCTCTGGCAGCAAGCTGCGGCGCTCACCAATGACGAGATCCAGTTTTTGTTTCAGCGTGCGACGTTGTTGCTGGATATCGGGCAGATCGATGCCGCCGAGGAGCTGGCGCGCCAGCTAACTGGCACGCCCGCCGGTGTCATTTTTGGTGAACTGTTGCAAGGTGATGTCGAATCGACGCGCTACCGTGTACCCGAGGCGGTGGCCGCATTTGAGCGCGCCGCCGCCGCCGCCAAAGCGGCCGACCAACCCGAGCTCGAAGCGCTGGCACGCCTGCGGATCGCGCTGCAACTCCAGCGCCCGCCGGGCTCAACCGCAACACCCACACGCTGAGCCCGGCGGCAAGCTACCGGGCGATCAACCGCACGACGATCCCGCTCGATGCCGTGATGACCCCGCTGCCCGTATCGCGATCGTAGATCTCGATCGTGATCACCCCGCCGATCGGTGGCGTAAACGCGACAGCCGCATCGTAGCAATTGGGTGAACCGGCGCGCATCGGCACGGCACCCTCGCCCACCAGCGCCGTCGATGCATCATAGACACGGTACTCCAGCACACCATCGGCCGGGGCATTGAGCGTACAACCGCTGATTTGCACCGGGCTTTGCGCAGCAGGTGCGGGTGTATCGATCCCGATCGCCTGCGCGGCCTGCGCACCTGCTGGCGGCGTATTCGGTGACGAAGCGGTACCCGAGCCGCTCACCTCCAGCGCGATCGACGCAGCCGGTTGCGTGGTATCGAGCCGGTCAAAGATTGTCAGCGTCGCCGTACCATTCACTGGCGGCGTGAAGGTGAGTGTTGTGGTAAACACACCCGCACTACCCGGTGTCCCCGCGACCGGAAACACGCCATCGGCAAATGATTGGCCCGCTTGATCGGTGAGGCGATAGCCCAGCTGGCTATCGGCCGGGATACGCTGTGTACTGCCGGTGACCGTCAGCGGGCTCGCGACCAGTTCGCCGCCAAGCGGTGCGGTGATCGTGATCGCGCTGCCCAGCGAGTCGGTCGTGGCACCGGCGGGATTCCCCGTCGAATCGACACTGGCGGGTGTCCCGAGCGGGCCGGCCGTCGGCAGTGCATTGGGCTGGCCCAGGCCACCACAGGCGGTGAGCAGCCCGACCAGTAGCAGCGGTGCCGCTTTCAAAAGTGCCCAGCGGTTCATAGATCCTCCACAGATCGGCGGCGACCCGAAGGTGGCCTGGTCTCCTCGCAGCGGAAGACCCATTGCATACACGTATTGTACAAGAGAACATACCCGACCGAATCAGGCGTATCCCTGGCTACTCGGCATCATCACGATCTCGGGAACCAGTGCGCGCGGCGGCAGCGCGGCCACAAACAATGCCGCAGCGGCGATATCTTCGGGCTGCATCATCGACGCACGGTGCGCAGCATCCACGGGTGTGGGGCGCGTATCGAGCAACGGCGTATCGATCTCGCCGGGCGAGATACACGTGGTACGAATACCGTGCGGCCGCTCTTCATTACCTACCGCGCGTGTGAGGGCGATCAGCGCCGCCTTGGATGCTGCATAGGCCGGGCCGCTCAGCGGGCCAGGGCGCAGCGCCGCCACCGAGGCAATACTGATGATCAGACCCGACCCGCGCGTGCGCATTGCGGGCAGCACCGCGCGCATCACGTTGTATGCACCTGTGGCGTTGGTGGCCAGCAGCGCATCCCAATCCTCGGGTGCGAGCTCGGCCATGCTGCGCGCCTTGATGTTGGCACCCGCACAGTTGACGAGGATATCGATGCCGCCTAGCTGCGACTCAAGATCAGTGACCAGCGCGGCCACCGCCGCCCGATCGGCGATATCGGCGCATGCGATGATCAGCGGCGCAGCGGCCGATGCAGCCACCGCTTCCAGTGCCGCGCGCCGCCGCCCAACGATCGCGACGCGCACGCCGGCCGCAGCGTATGCCCGCGCGATCGCCGCGCCCACACCGCTGCCACCACCCGTGATCAATGCGGTTTTGCCCTTCAGATCCACAGGCTCACCTCTCTAGCTCATCAGGCTTGCGGTACGAAACGCCAGCGCCATCACGGTCAGTACCGGGTTGAAGCCACCATTGGTGACATGCACCGAAGCATCGGCCACAAACAGATTATCGTG
>JAYUYF010000089.1:0-12458 GCA_043752605.1 Roseiflexaceae bacterium | reverse complement strand
CTCTGCGCGCTCGCCCGCCGACCCGATGCTAAAATACTTGGCCTCGGGGTGATGCACGACGATCGCCGCTGTACTCTGCTCGGGCATCAACTGGAACGCCTCGGTCAGCACGACGTCAATCTTCTCGGTTGGCAGCAGCGCAAACAGCTTCTCATGATCCTCAAGATCGGGGCACGCCGGGTAGCCCCAGCTGTAGCGTTTGCCACGCTCACCGTGCAGCCCGAGACCCTGGCGGATGACACGATTGGTGTATTCTGCCAGCCCTTCAGCGAGCGAGACCGCCAGGCCGTGGATGTAATAACTGCGACTATAGTCATTTTGCAGTTGCAACTGCTCACTCAGATCATCGACCTTTGTGCCCATCGTGACGACCTGGAACGCCACAACATCGTATTGCTGGCTTTCGCGGCTGCGGAAGTAATCCGCGATACAGAGCCGCTCGCGGCCCGGCTGCCGTGGGAACACAAAGCGCGTCAGTTCGCGCGGTGTGCCGCTTTTGACCGTCGTCGGGTCGTAGACGATCAGGTCTTCGCCGTCGCTCAGACACGGGTAGTACCCGTAGACCACCTTTGGCTCCAGCCAGCCGTCGCGCTCAGCCTCGCGCATCAGGTCGCGCACCTTGAGGTCGAAATCGACCTTGAGCTGCTCCCACTCAGGGCCTTTGGCGTTGCGCGCACCCCACTGCAAGCGGTACAGCGCGTTGCGATCGGTACATTCGAGCACATCATCGAGCCGGATGCGCGTGGCGACCTGCGGCCCCCAGAACGGCGGCGGTGGCACCGGCACATCGGCGCGTACTGCCGAGCGCACCCGCTCACCCGTGCCGATCGTCGCGCGCCCGAGATCCGCGAGCGCCACGCGGCCACGCTGCTTCTGCGCTAGCGAGGCGGCGGCATCGGCGAGCGTCTGCGTCATGAAGTTGGCGCGCGTGGCCGGATCCGAGAGCCGATCCATTGTCTCAAGCCCCTCGAACGCATCTTTGCAGTAAAACACCCCCCCGACGTACGGCTCCTCTTCGGCCACAAACGTGATGCGCTGGCCATATTGGCGGTTGATTGCCGCGCCACCCACCAGCACCGGGAAGTCGAGCCCGCGTTTGTGCAATTCCTGCACCGCCAGTGGCATCTGCTTGCTGGTGCTCACCAGCAGCGCCGAGAGCCCGATCGCGTCAGCCTTGACCGCAATTGCCTTCTCCACAATTGTGTTCACTGGCACCTGCTTGCCGAGGTCGATCACGGTGTAACCATTGTTCGAAAGGATCGTGTTCACCAGGTTTTTGCCGATATCATGGACATCACCGTAAACCGTGGCGAGCACAACCGTACCCTTGGTCGTGCCTTCGAGTCGGTCGAGATACTGTTCGAGGTAGGCGACGGTCTTCTTCATGACTTCGGCGCTCTGGAGCACAAATGGCAAGATTAGCTGCCCCGAGCCAAACAGATCGCCGACCTCTTTCATCGCCGGGAGCAGCACGCGGTTGAGCACACCCACCGCCACCACGCCCTGTGGCGAACTCAGGGTGGCCTCGTCCTGCACCGCAGCAGCTGAGTCGGCAAGCGCAAGCCCGCGCGGCGCGAGCCCCTCGTTCATGAGCAGGTCGATATCCTGCTCGACACCATCTTTCTTGCGGTGCAGAATCTTCCAGTGCAAGCGTGCGGCGGCATCGAGCCCGGCCAGCGGGTCAATCGTACTATTTTTGTCTTCGGCGGTGGTTTCGGCGAAATAGGCAATATACCGCGCCAGCGCATCTTCGCTACGGTCGAAGATCAGATCCTCGCAAATTTCGCGCTGATCGGCGGGAATTTCGGCGTAGGGCGTCACGTGCGTCGGGTTGATGATCGCGGTATCGAGCCCGGCATCGACGGCGTGCTTGAGAAACACCGAGTTGAGCGCGGCGCGCGCGTGGGGCGCAACACCAAACGAGAGATTGCTGACGCCCAGCGTAGTGAAGCAGCCCGGAATTGCGGCCTTGACGCCACGAATGCCATCGAGCGTTTCGATCGCCGCGCGCCGCAGTTCGGCCTGGCCGGTGGTGATCGGGAAGGTCAACACATCAAAAATCAGCGCCTCGGCGGGTACACCATACTCGTCCCTGGCGATCTGCGCCAGCCGTTGTGCCACCGCGATCTTGCGCTCGGCCGTGTGTGTCATGCCCTCTTCATCGATTGTCATCGCGACCGTCGCCGCACCGTAGCGCGCCACCAGCGGCATGATCCGGTCGATCTTGTCGCCGCGGCCACCTTCGAGCGAGACCGAATTGACGATCGCGCGGCCGGGGTAACACGCCAGCGCGGCTTCGAGCACATCGGCCTCGGTGGTATCGATCACGAGCGGCAGCTCGACATTCATCGTCAGCTTCTTGACCAGCGTCGTCATCTGTTCGAGCTCATCTGGCCGCTCGGTCATCGCCACGCAGACATCGAGCATATGCGAGCCGCTGTCGACCTGCTCGCGCGCCACTTCGACTACACCGTCGTAATCATCGTTGATCAGAAGCTTCTTCACCTTGCGGCTACCGAGCGTGTTGACGCGCTCGCCGATCAGCGTCAGTGTGCCGTCCTGGCGCAGCGCCGCTGCCGCGATCCCGCTCGAGACACTTGGGATATATTCAATCTCGCGCGTGGCCTGCGGTGTGGCGCGCACGCGTTCAACAAGCTGGCGAATATGTTCCGGGCGCGTGCCGCAGCAGCCACCGACGACGGCGACACCGTACTCGCCGACGAATTCGGCCAGAATCTGCGAAAACGGTTCGGGCTCCATCGGGAAGACCGTCTCGCCATCGACCTCGATCGGCAGCCCGGCGTTCGGGATGCACGAGATCGGCAGCCGCGAGTGTTTGCAAAGCAGCTGGATTGCGGGGCGCATGTGCTCGGGGCCGGTCGAGCAGTTGAGGCCAATCACATCGACCGGCATCGCCTCAAGCGTCGCGATCAGCGCAGGCACCTCGGTGCCGAGCAGCATACGGCCGGCCAGATCGAGAAACACCTGCGCCTGCACCGCCACATCGGGCCGGTTCGCCGCAATCTTCGCGCGCCGGATGCCATCGAGCGCCGCCTTGACTTCGAGAATATCGACGCTGGTTTCGATCAGCAGCAGATCGACGCCGCCCGCGATCAGCGCCGCGCTCTGCTCGAGAAACATATCCGAGAGTTGCTGGAAGGTCACATCCGAAAGCGCCGGGTCATCTGACGAGGGCAGCTTACCGCTCGGCCCGATCGAGCCCGCCACATAGCGCGGCCGCCCGTCTTGCGCCTCGAATTTGTCGCACGCCGCGCGCGCGAGCTGGGCCGCCACCACATTCTGGCGGTGGGTTTCGTCGGCCAGCCCCCATTCATCGAGCCGCAGTCGTGTCGATTGAAAGGTATTGGTTTCGACGACATCGCAGCCCGCCGCAAGAAACGACTCGTGGATCGCGCGGATAAGCTCGGGCCGCTGGATCGCCAGATAATCGCGCGCGCCGTTGAGGTGCTCGCCGCCGTAGTCTTCGGCCGTCAGGTTGAACGTGTCGATGCTGGTGCCCATCGCGCCATCATAGACCAGCACACGCTGGCCAAGCGCTTCGAGGTATGTTGGTCGGGTGCTGGTCATGGTGCGTTCCTTGCTGCAACAGTTCAAATAACAAAAAACCCCACGCGCAGTGGCGTGAGGGCGACAATGCACATCATCTACCGGCCTGCGCCGCGGAATTGGCACCGTACCGAGACTTCGGCGGTTGCCGGGGTTTCATTGGGCCGTTCCCTCCACCCCTCGTGATGAGTTCTTTACTTAATATAGCAGTATAGCAGCATGCACGGTGAGTGTCAAAAAGTATCGCGCGGGTCGTAGGGACACACCCGTGCTATACTCTCCGTGCAATATGGTCTTGAACGAGCAGAGTTGATAATGAAGCACTATCTCTCGGCGGCCGATCTGACGCACGATGACGCGGCGGCACTGCTTGAACGGGCGTTGGTGCTGAAGGCCGAATGGCGCGCGGGCGGTCACCCGGCGCTGCCATTGCGCGGTAAGACGCTGGCGATCGTTTTCGAGAAGCCCTCGCTGCGCACGCGCGTGGCGTTCGAGGCGGGCATGACCCAGCTCGGCGGCCACGGCAGCTATCTGTCGGCCAATGATATCGATATGGGCGGCCGCGAGAGCCTGCCCGATGTGGCGCAGAATCTGAGCCGTATGGTGCAGATCATCGCCGCGCGCGTCTTCCGCCACGCGACGGTGGCCGAGCTGGCGCGCCACAGCAGCGTTCCGGTGATCAACGCGCTGTGCGACCGCGAGCATCCATGCCAGGCGCTGGCCGATCTGCTGACGTTGCGCGAGCGTTTTGGCCGCACCCAGGGTCTGCGGCTGGCCTACATCGGCGATGGCAACAACGTCTGCCACTCGCTCATGTTGCTGGGTGCGACACTCGGTGTGAGCGTCGCGGTCGGTTGCCCGCCCGATTACCAGCCCGATGCCGAGATCCGTGCGCAGGCCGAGCAGATCGCCACTGAGCACGATGCGATCATCAGCGTGACATCCGACCCGCGCGAAGCTGCACAGGGCGCGCACGCGGTCTACACTGATGTCTGGACCTCGATGGGCCAGGAGCACGAGACCGCGCGCCGCCGCCCGGTCTTCGCACCCTATCAGGTCAACCCGGCACTCATGACCGCCGCCGACGACGCGGCGCTGTTCATGCATTGCTTACCCGCGCATCGTGGCGAGGAAGTCACCACTGAGGTGATCGATGGCCCGCAATCGGTGGTCTTCGATCAGGCCGAAAACCGGCTGCACGTGCAGAAGGCGCTGATCATGACGTTGCTGGAGCAGGTGTGACCGGGTCTTCGCGGCTTCGCGTATGACCATGACCAGGTGACCTGTGCCTGCGCGGTTGTTTTTCTCTGTGAGGAATCTGTATGCCAACAACGCCGCGCCGCAATGGCGCAAAAGCAAAGAAACCGCGCAGTCAGCACCGGGCAGCGGAATCACAAACGACGATGACCACGCTTCCGGCTCTGGGGCGGCAACTGGTGGTGAGCGTCGGCGACGAGCGTTTTACCAGCACGATCGAGCCTGCGCGAATCAGCGATATGGTCGCCAGCAAAGACCAGTTTGTCTGGGTCGATTTGCAAGGCCCGCGCGCGCCGGATTTGCTGCTGCTGAGTGAGGAATTTGGTTTCCACCCGCTGGCGATCGAAGATGCGACGCGCCACCTCGAGCGCCCAAAGCTTGATCGTCACGATGGCTACTACTTTCTCATTTTTTATCATGCTGCCTACAGCGCAGATGAACAGAATATCGATCTGCACCCGATCAGTTTGTTTGTTGGCAGCAATTATCTGGTGACGGTTCACGAGCATCCGATCCCGGTGATTGATGAGACCATCCGGCGTTGGCAGGCCGAGATACACATGGCCAGCTCGCGGCGCGGATCACCGCTCTACCATCTGCTCGATTCGATCGTCGATTCGCACTTCCCGATCCTCGATGCGCTGAATGAACGTGTCGAGCTGATCGAGGAGCAGATCTTCGAGCGCTTTGATCGCACCGCGCTCCAGGAGATCTTCGAGCTCAAACGCCACCTGCTCGCGTGGCGGCGCGTGATCGGCCCCGAACGCGACCTGCTGGCGACGTTCATCCGCGATGATCTGCCGGTGATCGATCCGCAGGCGCGGCTCTATTTTCAAGATATCTATGATCATCTGCTGCGGATCAACGACTCGATCGACTCGTACCGCGAGTTGCTCTCGAGCGCGCTCGACGCATTTCTGTCGATCCAGTCCAATCAGCTCAATGCGGTCGTCAAGGCGCTGACGATCGCTTCGATCGTGCTCATGAGTATGTCGCTGGTAGCCGGGATCTACGGTATGAACTTCCGCTATATGCCCGAGCTGGAATGGCAGTACGGCTATCCGTTTGCGCTGATGCTGATGCTCACGATCGCCGGCGGTGTGCTGGCCTTCTTCCGCTGGCGCGACTGGATCTGACGCGTCAGCCAGCGTCGCTCAGCGGCGCAGTATCGTGCAGATTGCAGGATAGGTGTGCATACGCTACTATAGCAGGCGAACGGTTTCCCTTTTGTAAGGCAATCAGGCACCTATGCGCCGGGAACAACCGAACAACACGCCAAATACCCCAGGACGCCGCACCCGATTTCTGCATCTGCCGGGTGCTGTGTGGCGTCGTGCTCTGCACGGCGTCGCCGCAAAGATCCTATTTTTGCATTTCGCGAACGGAGTTGGACATGGCAAACGACCAGGGTGCGCCGCCGCGCCCGGGGATGCGCTGGGTGCGGGCAGACCTGCACGTGCATACACCCGCCTCTGAAGATTACGCCGATACGCACGCGACCTATCTTGATATTTTGCAGGAAGCCGAGCGCCGCGAACTCAATCTGATCGCCTTTACGGATCATAATACGGTGGCAGGGTATGGCGCGATGCAAGACGAGATCGGGTATCTTGCACGGCTAGAAAAACAACAGCGCCTGACCCCGGAAGAGGCCGCGCAGCTGGCCGAATTCCGCCGCCTGCTGGCAAAGATCACGGTGCTCCCCGGTTTTGAGTTTACCTCGCACTTTGGCGCGCATATTCTTGCGTTGTTTGCACCCGATAGGCCGACAAGTGTGATCGAATCAACGCTGCTGGCGCTGGGTGTGCCGGCCGAACAACTCGGCGCGGGCATGACTGCGATCGCCGATACGCGCTACGCGACCGAAGCCTACGAGATCATCGCGCGCGCGGGTGGCCTGGTGATCGCCGCACACGCCAACGGCCCAAACGGTGTCATCACCGAGACGCTGCGGATGGGCACCAGCGGCCAGTCGCGCGTCGCGGCCACGCAGCATCCGTCGTTACACGCGATCGAGTTTGTCAATTTTTATACCGACCACGAAAAATTCACCTCGCCCGGCTTTTACAATGGCCGTACCGAGCATTACGAACGCCGCATGTTCTGCATCCAGGGCAGTGACGCCCACCGCGTGCGGCGCACAGCTGATGGCGATGCCGATGGCCGCCACCGCCACGGGATCGGCGATCGGTATGTCGAACTGTTGCTGCCCGAGGCGAATTTTGCTGCGCTCAAAGCGTTGTTTGCCGCAAACGAATTTGACCGTGTGCGCGTGCCAAAACGTGATCAGAAGCAGTGGGAAGTCGACACGCTGCGTTTTGGGCCGGATGACGAACGGCGTGTCCTGCGTGGTGGCTCCGAGAGTACCGCACAACTGTGCCACGATGTGACTGCACTCGCCAATGTGGGCGGCGGCGTGCTGATCATCGGTATCGAACGCGATGGTGCCACGATCAGCGGTGTGGCGCGCCCGGATCAGACCAGCGATGCGCTGCGCCGCGCGGTCGAGCAGGATGTGATACCGATACCGCTGCTGACGTTTGAGCTGCTCCAGTACGAGAGCCGCAACCTGATCCGCGTCGAGGTGCGCGCGCGCGAGCTGCCACCATATCTGGCTGAACATTTGATCTATACCCGCCGCGACCGTGAGACGGTGGTGGCTGATCGCGGTGAGATCCTGCAACTCTGCCGCCGCGCGCTCGCCGAGGGCGCGAGCTCGCCACTGGATAATGGCGAAGACGTCGATCTGCCACGCTCGGGCGTCCAGATCGTCAGCGAGCAACGCCGCACCGGCACCTGGCAATATGAGGTGCGCGATCTCCGCACCACGGCGGGCGTCACCCGTGATCGGGCGCAGGGTTTGTGGGCTTATGCGATCAGCCGCCACGAAGACCTGCGCGAGGGGCGCGTCGATCTGCAAAGCCAGGTGCGCTGGCGCGGCCGGCTCGGCCTGTGGCGCGCTTACCGCCAGGGCAACCGTACCAAGTATGATCTGGTGCATCGTGATGCCAATGGCGTGATCGGCCACCTGTTCTTTGGCGTCTCCGATTGGGGGCTCAGCGAGGGTTGGCAGGCGCTGCTCGAAGAGCGATCGGCTGACCCGATCGAGCAGGAAAGCCGCGCGCTCGACCAAGAACCCGCGCTGCCGGTGTTCGAAGACGAGCCGATGATACCCGCATCGCTGCTGCCGTCTACCAGCACTGGATGGGCCGAGCAGCGCTACCGCTGGCGTGGTCGTGGCGGGCTACGCGCGATCACGCGCGGCACAGACGGTGAACCAAACTTTGATCTGGCGATGCGCCACAAAGATGGCCCGGGCTACCAGGAGTTTCGTGCGCTACCGCGCGAGAAGCTCAGCGATGCCTGGCTGAATATGATCCGCGTGCCACCACCGCGCACCGGTATCGAGGTGGTCGATCAGCAGACGGACGAAGAGGGCGCGCCGCGCTTTTCGTTTCGCAACCTGCGCACCGGCGAGGTGAGCAGCGCACCCTGGCGGCTGCAGGATATCGAAGACGGCACGGTACGCCAGTATGCTGCCAAGACCGCGCTCAGCGACGACCCGCTCGATACCAGTAAGGTGCGCTGGTGGGGGAACATTGGCTACCTGCGCCCGATGCGTAGCCAAGTAGATCTGGTCTATCGCGATGAGTTTGGCGCCGATCACGTGTTCTACGCCGCCCGCCGCGATGAGCTCACCGATGATTGGAGCGAGCTGTTGCGCGAGTACGGCGAGGTGTAGGGCGGCGCGATCGCGGCGTACACGCAGGGGCGGTGGGCGATCGCGGCGTACACGCAGGGGCGGCGGGCGATCGCGGCGTACACGTAGGGGCAAAGCATTCGTGACCTGAGTGCAGCTCAGGTCACGAATGCTTTGCCCTTACAGCCCGCCGCCCGCGCGCCGCGCGCCGCCCGCGCCGGCCCGCCGCCTGCCCGCCGCCCACGATTCACCGGGCCACGATATTTTCCAGCGTCTGGCTCCCCACCGAGATACGCACGGTATCGCCCGTCGCAAGCGTGAAGTCATCCGGCGGTACCAGGCCGGTGCCGGTCATCAGCAGCGCTCCCACCGGGAAACTGGTGGCGCGGCCGAGGTAGCCCACCAGTTCTTCCAGCCCACGCTTCATGCGCGCGCTGCTGGTCTCGCCACTGAACGCCACTGCACCATCGCGTACAATCTCCAGCGCGATCGCGATGCTCCGCAGCGGCTCCACGTCGCATAGCACAATGCCAGGGCCTACCGCGCACGCGCCGGTATAGGTCTTGGCCTGCGGCAGGTACAATGGGTTTTCGCCCTCGATCGAGCGCGACGAGACATCGTTGCCCGCAGTGTAGCCCACAATCTCGAGCTGGCTGTTGACCACCAGCGTCAGCTCCGGCTCGGGCACATCCCACGTGCTATCGGTGCGGATACGCACGGTTTCGCCGTGGCCGACCGCGCGCCAGCCAGTGCTCTTGAAGAACAGCTCCGGGCGCTCGGCCTCGTACACCCGCGCATAGACATCGCCCGCCGTCGATTCGGCCTGGCGCGCGTCGCGGCTGCGCAGGTAGGTCACGCCGCAGGCCCAGATCTCGTGCCAGCCATCGACCGGCGCGAGCAACGGCGCACTGGCTTCGCCCTCGCGTGCGGCCTCGGCCAGCGCGGCCTGCATGGCCGCGCGCGTCCGCGCCAGCAACCCGCTCAGCGTATACGCTTCGGGCAGCAACTGGCCATCCACGGCCCAACGCGGGCCATTCTCAGTGCGGTGGCGGGTCAGGATCATTATGTGCTCCTTGTGCTCGTTACAGTCGGCGGTATTGACAGTAGTAATACCAGTGATTATACTTCAGGAAAAGGAGCTAGCTATGCAAACTGTGAAAACCGCAATCTCGCTTGACAAGCAGCTCTTCGGGCAGACCGAGGCGCTCGCTCAAGAGCTCAATGTGTCGCGCAGCCGCCTGATCGCGATGGCGCTTGAAGCTTTTATTTTACAACAGCAGAACCGAAATCTGCTCGACAAAATCAATGCGGCATACGCTGACGACGAGCAGGTTCAGGAACAGCGATCAGCACGAGCTGTGTTGACGATGCAGAGAAAGCGTATTGAAGATCAATGGTAGTGCGACAGGGCGATCTTTACTGGATTGAGCTTGAAGAACCGATCGATTCAGGCGCAGGCTCCTCGCATCCATACGTTGTCGTCCAAAATAATGTCTTCAATCGAAGCGCGATAGCGACAGTTATCGTCTGCCAGCTGACATCGAACTTGAAGCGTGCTGCGTCGCCGGGGAACGTGCTCCTTGATCTCGGCGAGGCCAACCTGAAAAAACTGAGTGTTGTCAACGTATCGCAGATTACCGTCGTGGATCGTCGTGCTCTCGGCGAATATATTGGCACACTTAGCACGCGGCGGGTCGCGCAGATTATCTCAGGCATTCAACTTCTGCTCGAACCGCGCGACACCGCCGAGTAACTACCCACCGAGCGCCGACATGCCGCGTAGCGTGGGCAACACCCCATCGGCGAGCCCGTGGCCCCACGGTTTGACGAAGACCGCATGCCGGATGATCTGTTCGATCGCATCCACACTCGCGCCACCGCGGATCGCCGCGCGCAGATCCACTTCGTCATCGCGCAGCAGGCACAGGTGCAACCGCCCATCGCTGGTGAGCCGCATGCGGTTGCAGGTCTCGCAGAATGGATCCGACACCGAGCTGATAAAGCCCAGATTGCCGCGTGCACCCGCGATCCGGTAACGGTGCGCCGGGTCGGATTTGCCCGCGCCCAGATCTTCGAGCGCGCCAAACCGTGCTTCGATCGCCGCGCGCACCTCGGCGCTGGTCACCACACCGTCCTGCGCGACATCCGCCACACCGGTCAGTGGCATCACCTCGATAAAACGCATCTCGTACGGGCGGTCGATTGTCAGCGCTGCCAGATCGGCGACTTCGCCATCATTCAGCCCACGGATGACCACCGCATTGAGTTTGATCGGCCGCATACCGGCCTCTTCGGCGGCGCGGATGCCTTCCCAGATCTGCGCGATCCGGCCACCGCGCGTCATGCTGGCGAAGCGGTCTTCGTCGAGCGAGTCGATACTGATATTCACCCGATCAAGCCCGGCGCGCGCCAGTGGTGCGGCCAGTTTGTTCAAGCGGAGCGCATTGGTCGTCATCGCGATCTGTTCGATGCCGGGTGTGGCCTTCATCGCGCCGATCAGGCCGACGAGATCACGGCGCAGCGTCGGCTCGCCACCCGTCAGCCGCAGCTTGCGGAAGCCGGCCTGCGCGGCGGCGCGCACCACCAGCAGCAGTTCTTCGTTGGTCAGATGTTCGCCCTGCGGCAGAAAGGTCATCCCTTCGGCGGGCATACAGTAGATACAGCGCAGATTGCAGCGATCGGTGAGCGAGATCCGCAGGTAATCGATCCGGCGGCCGTAGCTATCGAGCGCGGGCGCATCCGTGCCATACTGCGGCAGCGGCGCACGGTCTTTCGCATCGTAGAGCGTAATTGTCGAACTAAGCGTCTGTGTATTGGACATCAGCGTCCTCTGTTAAAACGGCTCGATGCCGTAGTCGGCGAGTTCATCCGCAAAGCGCTCGATCTCGCGCGTCGTGCGGAGTGTCGCCAAGCGTGCGAGCAGTTTGCCACGGTGTGCATCGCCCGTGAGCATTGCGCGTTCGAGATACTGCTGCAAATAGGCTTTGACCAGCGCCAGTTCGGCCGGCGTGATCCGCTGGCCGGCATAATATGCGTCGATCGCGGCCTCGAGCGCGCCGGTCTGCTCGGTCATCCAGAAGTGCGGCGGCCGCTCGACCGGAAACGGGTACGGGTAATCGGCGCTGGGAAGATAGACCAGTTCACCGATCTGCTCGGGTTCGCTCATCCTGTCTCCAGAGATTTGACATCTATAGCAACAGGTTCTATTCTACCGTATCTGGCGGCGTTCTGCAGCAGGTTCGCCGTCTTCAGCAATAATCCAGGCCGGAAGCCCGCGCAGCACGCGCTGGCGTACCCGTTCTGGTGTGAACACGGTGGGAACAGGAACAATGCATCAGGATACATGGACCCCGCTGATGGGGCCTGCGCTTGGCTCGGATGAGAGCCAACTCACGTTTACCACGGCTGGCGAGACGCGTAGCACACTCGTGCAGCAGATGATCGCTGGCCTGCGCACGGCGCTTACCGCGCAGGGGCATATCTTCCGCGCTCCGTCTGGCAGCCACGATCCGCAGAGCGAATCTGAGGCACTGCCGCCCGTGCGGCTGGTGCTCAATATGGGCGATGAAGATCTGGTCAAGCCGATCCATCGCCGCGGCCAGGGGACATTTGTCGCCACGTTTGTCGAGGGTGACCCCGCGACGACCAATTTTCTCAAGGCGGCCTACCCGCTGATTGTGCGTTCGCTGGCAAATCTGGTGATCTACACAATTGTACGCGATGGCCGCCCCGAGAGCCACTTTGTGACGCTCGAACAGGGGCATTATGTGGTGTATCACGAGGGTGACGACGCGGCGTTCTATCAGCGTGTCTTTACACGCATGCAGCCGCTGGCGTGCAGCCATCTGGTGATCAATAACGAATTTGTGCCCGATCTGCCCGATACGCTCTGGCAGGGCGATGACACCACGCGCCAGATCAGCGCCGCCGGTCG
>JAYUYF010000088.1:0-2087 GCA_043752605.1 Roseiflexaceae bacterium | reverse complement strand
GCGATGCCGAGTTGCTCCGATCGTTCAATGCTGCGGTACGCAACGCGCTGCGACGTGCGATAAATGACCAGGTGCCAATCCCGTCCGAATATATTGCTGTCGAGATCCGCCGTGGGTATCGTGCGGATGGTGAAAAGCCAATGCTCGCCTATGCACAGCTCGTAGGCACAAATGTGACTGATCTCAGTGACCTGCGTCGCGTCCGAATGCCCGAGGAGATCGGCGAGTTGCTCCGCGAGGAACTGGTGCTGGTGGCTGCGGTCGTGCGCGCGCTCGGCGAGATGTTTGCGCCCGGCAGTGTGGGCGGGTACCGCGCTGTCGATACTGCATAGCCGCAACGACCAGGACGCGTGCTATACTGACGCTATGGTGCCGAATGTCGTGCCCAGATCAAGGACAGACAGGCGATGTCGATCAACGAGGAACTGCGACGCTACTGGCTACGCCCCGGTCTGCTGGCAACCATTATTTTTGTGGCAGACCAACTCTCCAAAGCTGAGATCTGGGCGGCGCTTGGTCCAGTCGCGGGGACGAGCACGCCGGTATTCGATCCCTGGCTCAAATTTACGCTGGTGCGCAATACCGGTGTCGCGTTTGGGATGTTTCAAGGTATACCCCATATCTTTACGGTTACGTCAATCATCATTAGTATCGCTGCGGCATACTATTACCGTAAACACATGCCCAATAGCCGCTTCTGGGTACAGGCGTGCCTGGGCTTAATCATTGGTGGTGCAATCGGGAACATCGTCGACCGGATTCGCTTCGGGTTTGTGATCGATTTTATTCACGTGCGCTGGTTCCCCGGGATCTTCAATATTGCCGATGCTGCTATCACCTGTGGTGTCGCGCTTCTTGCGGTGTACCTGATGTTTACTGGCGAAACCGAGCCGCAAACCGGTGGTGATGATCGGCTGCTTGGCGAACTCCTGACGAGCGAACCGCCCGAACGGCGGGCGCCCTAGCCTGGGAGATATCCTGAGCGATGATCTCGCGCAATTGACCGTCGATGCCGACGACCACGGCGTGCGGCTTGACCGATTCGCTGCGCTGCGCTTTGCTGACCTGTCGCGGAGCTATGCGCGCCAGTTGATCGAAGATGGTCATTTGCGCGTCAATGGTGCCGATGCACGCCCGAGCACAACGCTCAAAACGGGCGATCTTGTCTCACTACGACGGCCGTTCGCCAGCCTGACCGATCTGGTGGCCGAGGATCTGCCGCTCGATGTGGTTTACGAAGACGACGATCTGGTTGTCGTCAATAAGGCGGCCGGCATGGTGGTACATCCGGCACCGGGCCACGCGCGCGGCACACTTGTCAATGCACTCCTCTGGCATTACCCCGGTATGACGATCGGCGATGATCTGCGACCCGGTATTGTACACCGGCTCGACCGTGGCACGTCTGGCCTGCTGGTGGTGGCGCGCAATAGCCTGGCGCTCCAGCAACTCCAGGCGCAACAGCAGGCACGGACGATGCACAAGCTGTACCTGGCGGTCGTCGATGGTGGGTTCAAGGAGGAGAGCGGCACGATCGATGCGCCGATCGGCCGCCACCAGGGTGATCGGCAGCGCATGGCGGTGATCGCCGAAGGGCGGGCGGCACGATCGCACTGGCGGGTTATCGAGCGGCTGGGCGATTACACGCTGATCGAGGTGCGGCTCGAGACCGGGCGTACGCACCAGATCCGCGTCCATTTTAGCTACCGGAGCCGCCCGCTGCTGGGCGATCCGCTCTACGGGCCACGCCGTCCACGCGCGACGTTTGGGCTCCGCCGCCAGTTTTTGCACGCATGCCTGCTCGGCTTCGCCCAGCCGACATCAGGCGAGTGGCTCGAATTTCGCGCGGCACTACCCGCTGATCTCCAGCAGGTGCGCGATGCGTTGCGCCGCCGTGCTGCAGGCCCGCCTGGTGCGCCCGCGCCGCTCGCATACATTGGTGACGCGCCCGATGCCGAAGATCTACTGCTCGATGACGATGCGTGAGCAGGCAAAGTAGCGTTTTGGTGGTACTATCGTAGCTGTTGGCAGGATACTGCACTGAGGAGACCAAGTATGCGACCGAAAATCACGATTGTCGGGGCCGG
>JAYUYF010000087.1:0-2088 GCA_043752605.1 Roseiflexaceae bacterium | reverse complement strand
ATCGTATGCGTGACGGTCACCGTCTCGCCAGCGGCCACCGCCACCAGCGAGGTTTCCTGCGTCAGCAACAGATCCGCGCTGGTCGTCACAGTCGTGCTGGCGATACTCTTGTTGTTGTCGGCGTCGGGGTCGGTCGCATCGCCGACGACGGCGGCCACGCTGCGCAGTTCGGTACCTTCGGCGATGCCTGCGCCAATGGTACCAGCGAGCGCAAACGTGAGCACTTGGCCGATCGCAATGCTGGCGATCGCGCACTCGACGATGCCACTGCCATCAATTGTCTCGGCGCATGCCGGGTCGCTGAGCGATGGATTGTAGATAATCCCCGGGTCGAGCGTGGTCGTCATCGTCGCCGGGGTTTCGGCACCACCACTGTTGCGGAGTACGACCTCGAACACCACGGTATCACCGGCATCGCTGGTCGCGGGCGCGGTCTGCACCAGTTCGAGGTCGGCTTCGTTGAAGGCCAGCTGGCGGCCGACCATGGTGAACGTATCGCCGCTGTTGTCGATCGCGCGCGGGTCGTTGGACTCGCTGAGCGCGACGATGCTGGCGGTGAGGCCGGTGAGGTCGGGAATATCGAAAGCGACCTCGACGGTGACGGTAAAGTCGAGCGCTTCGCCGACTGGCAGGGCACCTGCGGTGCAGACCACATCGGTACCGACGAGTGTACAACCCGCCGAACCGCTAAAGAACGTGACGCGACCCGGCAAGGTGAGTGTGGCGCGCGCATTGTGCGCTACCGATGGCCCGGCGTTGCTGAGCGCGATGTTGTAGCTATAGGTAGCAACACGCGCGGCGGGCTGGAACACCCGGCTCGGGCCCTGGAGCGCGACCGTCAGGTCGGCGACCTCGTCGATCGTCGTCATCAGCGCGGCGCTGTTATCGACCGGTGTGTCGTCGGTGATCCGCGATGTGCCGCTGAGTTGCGCAGCGAGGGTACCACGCATCTCGGGGCGCACCGCGAAGCGCAACGCGCCACTCGCGGTGGTACCGGGCAGCAAGTTGCCGGTAGCACACTCGATCTCGACCACGTCGGTGAAGGCGCGGAGCGGGGTACAGGCGAGCCCAGTAGCTTCGACGTAGTCGGCACCACCATTGGGCAGCAGCAGCGTGAGGCGCGAACCGCTGGCCGTCGAAGGTCCGGCGTTGTCGAGCCGCACGGTGTACGTCAGCTCGCGACCAGCAATGACGCTGGCCGGGCCGATGAGCGCGACGGTGAGATCGGCGCGGGCGTTGAGCGCCGGGCCTGCGAACAGGCTATTGTTTGCGACGGCGGTATCGTAGCCACGCCCACCGATCGTGGCGCGGTTGCGCAGGTCGCCGCTGGCATTGGTGGCCACCGTACCCTGGATCGTAATCGTCACGTTTTGGCCAGGGTTCAGATCGCCCAATCCACAGTTGACGACACCATTCGTGTGGACGCAACTACCGACGCCGGTCGTGGCCGAGGTGAAGGTCACGCTGGCGGGCAACTCGTTGCGCACCGCGACTTCTTTGGCGAGCGTGCTACCGCCCGGATTGGCGACGTTCAGCGTAATCGTGATCGCGTCGCCAGCGGTCGGTGTTGTCGGCGTGATCGTCTGCTCGATCCCGACGTTGATTGGCTCGTGGAAGTAGCGTACCAGGCGTGTCGCAGGGAAAAGCTTCTCGACACCGGTGAGCGCGCCGCCGATCATTGCGGTCGCGGGGTCACCCACCGCGCGGATGGCGTAGACCGGCGCGGTATCGATGCCGCCGCCAAGTGTGGTGAAGGCCGCGCCGTTCCATTTTGCAACGTGGCTGACGGTGGCACCGCCAGCGCTGGTGAAGCGCCCGCCGATCAGCAGCTCGTTGCCCGAGACATCGAGTGCAAGAACCGCGATCTGCCCGACACCCCCGATGCCGCTGCCAAGTGCAACCCAGCGCGCGCCCGCAGTGTCGAACGCCGCGATCCGGTTGTGCGGCGCACCGCCGACGCTGATGAACCGCCCACCGACGTAGAGCCGCCCATCGAGCAGCGCCAGCGCATGCACCACTGTGTCGCCGCTGGAATACGTAATCCCGTTGCCCAGGCTCTCCCAGGCATCGAGCGCCGCATTCCAGCGC
>JAYUYF010000086.1:0-5428 GCA_043752605.1 Roseiflexaceae bacterium | reverse complement strand
CGAGGCGGCCGCGCGCGCGGTGCAGATCCACGTAGTTGATGGGCTTAGCTTTCTGGAACCGGTCTTCAGCGCCCTCCAGCTTGACCCATTTGCCACCGGTCTCCAGCTGATCGACGCGCTCGACCTCGGCGAGAGCCCACATTTCCCGACCGACGGGCCATCGTGGGCCAGCCTGCACGACGAAGCGTACGTGCCACCACAGACGCCCTATGCGATCCACAGTGGCCGCCCCGTGTTGATCTGCCAGCTCTACAGCCGCGCGATCGCCTCGCAGGTCAAGCTCGCGCTCCTGACACGCTATCCCGCCGCGCATCCGGTGACACTTGTACACGCCGCTGGTGTAGTGGGCGGGCAACAGCTGCGCCAGCTGCCACTTGCCGAACTCGACCACAACGATGAGATGAGTTACCTCTCGACCTTGTACGTACCTGCGCTCGCGCCGCTCGAGAATCTGCGCGCGCCGGAAGGATTGCGGTATGTCGTCGAGCGGCTGCTCGCACCGGCTGGCTGCCCATGGGATCGCGAGCAGACGCACACCAGTATGCGCGCTGATTTGCTCGAAGAGACCTATGAAGTGCTCGAAGCGATCGACAATGACGATCTGGAAGCGCTGGCCGAAGAACTGGGCGACCTGCTGATTGCGATCCACAGCCACGCCGAGATCGGCCGTCAGGCCGGCATGTTTGATCTCGAAGACGTATATGCGGGTGTGGCGAGCAAACTGATCCGCCGCCACCCGCACGTCTTTGGCGGCACCGACGCGACCACCAGCGGTGTGGTGCTGGCAAACTGGGATGCGATCAAACGCGCCGAACGTCAGGCAAAGGGTGCTGCACCACGCGGTGCGCTCGATGGCGTGCCGCCCGCGCTTCCGGCACTGGCCAGCGCGCAAAAGATCGCTACCAGGGCGGCGCGCGTCGGCTTTGATGCGCCCGATCTGGCCGGGATCTGGGCGCTGGTCGATGAAGAGTTTGCCGAGTTGCGCGCCGCAACTGCTGGTGATGCCCGGCGTGCCGAGTTTGGCGATTTGCTTTTTGCACTGGCAAACCTGGCGCGGCGGCTCGACATCGACGGCGAGAGCGCGCTACGTGAAGCGGTCGGGCGTTTTCAGGTACGTTTTGGCGCGATGGAGCAGCACCTTGCGCAGCGCGGGCAATCGCTTGGCGATCTCGAACCCGCAGCGCGACAGGCGTTATGGGATGCCAGCCCGTCGCCACGATAAGCCGATGCACATCAGCCGCTGTGGAGAGAAGATTTCGGGTGAAACAGCGGCTACGTTGCGGCCTGTTGATCCGGGGTATAGTGCAGGAGCCCGTTGTACAAGGCAACAAGCTGCTGGACGAACACCTCAGCGCTAAAAACTGCGTGTACGCGTGTGTGTGCCGCCTTACCCAGTCGTGAGATCAGCGCCGGGTCATCGAGCACGCGAACAAGCGCTGCCGCCATCGCCGCCGGGTCACGGCGTGGTACGACAATACCGCTCTCACCATCGACGACCGTTTCGACAAAGCTCGGCTCGTCACTCGTGACGACTGGCTTGCCCATCGCCATGTTTTCGAGCATCGCCAGCGAAATTCCCTCGTTGATTGAGCTCATGACCGTCACGTCCATCGCCTCGATCAGCGGCACCGTGTCGGCTTGATATCCAAGAAAATGGACGTATGGCGAAATACTTAGGTTCTCGGTCAGCAGGCGCAGTTCGGCATCACGCGGGCCATTGCCGACGATCAGAAAGTTTGTCGGCCCGCGTGTGGCGATCACCTGTGCGGCGCTCCGAATAAAATATTCGTGCCCCTTCTCGGGTGAGAGCCGCGCCACCTTGCCCACGGTCTTGATTGCTGGATCAAGGCCGAGCGCACGTTTGGCCGCCGGGACATTGTGGTCTGGGTCGAAACGATCGAGATCTACGCCATAGTAAAGGTTCTGCGTCTTCTGTGGATCACGACCAAGCAAGCTGAGCTGTTCATCGCGGCAAGATTCTGAGCCGACGATAAAGCGGTCAGTCATCCAGTCGGTTAGTTTGAGCGAGACCGACGAGTGAAAATCGAGGTTTGCCGATGGTGGTAAATGCTCACTGCGTACGACGACCGGTACACGTGCCAGCCGCGCGGCGATCGTCGCGCGCCGCCCACCGTCGGGGTTCGAGTTGTGAATATGGACGATCGATGTGCGTTGCTGGAGGAAGACCTGCCGCATAAATGTGATATCGCTGACGACGTTGGGCAACCGGCTCCGTGGCGGCGTACCCACAATATGCGGGATATCGAGCTCGGCCAGCCGCTCACGAAATAACACCGGACACACCGCGATCATGCTGCCGGGAGTGATGACATCGACAACAAAGCCAGCTCGCCGCAAATGCCGTAGCAGCAGCAAAACGTGCTCCTCGACACCGCCGAATGCAACGCCCTCGTACACAATTGATAGACGCGCTGACTGACGAGCTCGGGTAGTGTCGTTGCTTACGTCTGGATTCCACAGACTATTCATGAAAATCCTATCAGTTGCTCTTCGCAGGCGTCTCAGATAGCCGATTATATCGGCAAACATAACCATACCGTTACTGCCTCATTACGATAAAGAGGGGTAACGGTATGTAAACTCCATGTGGTGACCTCGACTGGGCTCGAACCAGTAACCTTCAGCTCCGGAGGCTGATGCTCTATCCAATTGAGCTACGAGGCCATTCCCTTTTATAGTAGCATCCCGTGCGGTCGATGTCAAGAAAATGATTGAAATCGGCAGCTTTTGCGCGGCACGCACCTGATCCGGTATCGTGTGAAACTGCGAGTGTAGCAGCGAATCCTGTTATACTCGCCTGGTGCTGATTGCTACGCGCAGTTAATCAGCATTTAGTATGAGTCTGATAGTATTCTGGCAGCACAATCGGGAGAGGAAGCAGGGGAATCATGCGAGAGCGGTATATCAAGCAGTTGCGCGTCATCCAGGATGATCTGTTACGGATGGGAAGCCGGGTAGAGGTTGCACTGGCGACGGCCGTGCGCGCGCTCGATCGCTGGGATATTGATCTGGCGCAAGAAGTGATCGCCAACGAGCCAGAGATCAATATGGCACGTACCAGTATCGAGGAGAAAGTGCGCGAGATTATCGCTATGCAACAGCCGGTGGCGACCGACCTGCGCGTGTTGCTGGCGGCGGTGGCGATCGCGGGCGAGCTCGAGCGTGTCGGCGATTATGCCAAGGGCATCGCCAAGCGCGTCAGCGAATGTTTGCGTACGCCGCAGCTCGTCGAAGTGCCCATGGAACTACGCCGTATGGGTACGCTCGTCCAGACCAGCCTGAGCACCAGCCTCGATAGTTTTGTCAATATGGATGTGACGCTGGCACGCACACTCGGCGTGCAGGACGAAGAGATCGATGCGCTCGAGGATCAGGTCATCGCGCTCTTGCTGGATCACGCACGTGGTGACCAACGATCGCTCGATTGCGTCATCAAGTTGCTTGATGTGGCACACGTGCTGGAGCGCGCCGCCGACCGCGCGACAAACATCGCCGAACGGGTGATTTTTGTGGCGACCGCCAACGTCGAAGAGATCAATTAGGTTCCGCAGCTGTGAGTCGGCGCACCACCGTCGACCCAGTGTCATGGCGGCGGAGTTCCGGCGTTGGCAATTGATTCATCGAGCAACACCAGGAGGTCGTCTGCCGTTCGACGCGCTGCCGGTGTAAGCTGTTGTCGCTTCAGTTGCTCGGCCAGATCGGTGCGCGCGGCTCGTAATACGGCGATGTAGCGCGCCGCATCGGGCGTTTGCACAAACAGCGTCTCGATCGCCTGTGTGTAGCTGGCATACGGGCTGTTGTTGCCGGTCTCGATCGTAGCATCACCACCCGGATCGAGCACCTGGCGCACAAACACCAGATTCTTAAAATCCTCCGGCATGCCGAGCGCCAGGCTCGTCTGCCCGTAGAGCAACAGATATTCCACCGTCGGCATCGAATTTGCATAATCCGCATCGAAAGCGGCAAATAAGACTTCGCTCTGCACAGCTTCTGGTTCGCTGCGGAGTGCATCACGAACAGCATCGGTAAATGCGATTTCCGGCAGCACAAGTTCCAGCGCGGCGCGCGCGCGCACTGGTTGCTTATCACGCAACGCGGTCTGCGCAATATCGAGCGCGCTGGCATTTGCCGCGAGCTGGCGTACCCACGGGATCCAGAGCAAATCGTATTTGAGCTGGCGAATTCGGGCAATCTGGTACGCATTGGAATCGGTATTTGCGAGCGCCGAAGGCGGGCTGGTGATGGTGCTCTGATCTGCGGCCTCGCGCGCCGTGTCGAGTGCCAGGCGAGTAGCGGCCGCGCCCTGTTCAAAGTTGTGCAGCGCCTCAGCATAGAGCGGGCCGATACTGGCAAAGCTATAGCTGCCGTAGCCCTGCGATTGTTGCGCGAGCGCCAGATTGAACTGGAGATGGCCGAGCCAGAAATTGAAGCTAGCCCGATCTGCTGGCTGCAGCCCGGCGTCCTCGGCGCTGATCTTTGCCTGCACAGCGTCGGCGATCGCCTGTTGCATCCAGTAGCGGTAATCGCCTGGATCGCGTGTATCGTTGCTGTCGTGCGGGCTATTGCGCATGGTATACGCGATCACCGAGCGCGTGGCGTGGGCATCGGCGAGCTGGCTGTTGGCGTTCTGATTAATAACCTCATTGGTGAGCGCCTGGGTGTAGCGGGCGCTGGCGGCCATGAGCGCACGTTCGTAGGATCCCCATTGCTCCCCCGGCGTCTGACGCGTGGTCTCGAGCCATTCGGCGAGCCCGGCGAGCGCGCGGTAGGTAGGATTATTGAGATCGGCATCAATCGCATTGAAGAGTGGTGTGCGTGCATCGGCCCAGCCGCCGATCAGGATCAGGCTCCACGCTTTGCCGACCAGATCGCTCACCTCGTTTTGTGATGCGGCAAGCGCCTGAAATTCGCCCTGTGCCCGCACAAAATAGGATTCGGGATCGGGTGTGTCGACGCGCGCCGCAAGCTGGCCAAGCAACAACCAGGTTGCGCCGAGCCCGCGGCGGGCGGCCTGCTGCTCGTAGTTGCTGCCGGTTCGTTCGAGCACAATCGAATAAAACACCGATGCGGCGTTGAGATCGTACCAGATGATTTCATTTGCGCGCTCGCGCACGGTCGTATCGCTCGCGATCGCTGCATCGAGACGTGCGGTCGCGATTTTGTAGCAGACATCGCCCATCCGGCGCGCGATCGCCGCCTGCTCGTCGGTCGTGATCCGCGTCGTCGCCATGATCGTCGCGAGTTGCTCGCGGTTGTTGACCTGTGGCGCATACGAGAGCAGGAATTCACCCTCCGATATCGCTCTGCCCGTCATCGTTTCTTGTGGCTGGGCAAGCTCGGTCATTAGCCGATTGCAGGTTTGATCGGGCACGGTAGTATCGAGCACAACTGCCTGATTGCTGACCTG
>JAYUYF010000085.1:0-5430 GCA_043752605.1 Roseiflexaceae bacterium | reverse complement strand
GTCTCGCGCACGAGACCGATCGACGAGAGCCCGGTCGCATCGCCGGTGGCGCGGCTGGGACCACTATCGACCACCACCACGACATTCCAGACACCCGGTGTCGCCGCCAGAATTTCGGCCGGGGTCTTCACGGCGCATTGCGGCCCGACGGCCGCGTCGCACCAGGCCCCCGAGGGCAGCGTGAATTGCACACCACTCGCGGGGATGACCTCATTGCCCATCGTGCTATAGCGCACTTTGGCGTACAACACGTTGTTTGGCAACGTCGGGTTGGTCTGGATTGGCGGTCGCGGGTGCGGGCTTGGCACACTGGTACCCGGCGGATACAGAAACAGGTCGACGAAGAAATCGCCGTCCGGGTAGGTCTGCGGCCCGTTGCGGCCCGAACGCAGCGGCCGGGTCGGATTTTCGAAGTCGTTCTTGTTTTCAATCGTGATATCGAGCCGCACCTGATTGCCCACCTGCACCAGCCGGACGGGCGGGTTCTGTGCGCTCTCCTCAGGATAGTTGAGATCCGGGCCACCCGGGATGATGACCGTGATTGAGACGCCGTACAACGTCGGCACGAGCGTCGAGGCATCGTTCGGGCGGTTGCCGCGCAGCTCGGCGCTGTACTGGAAGCAGTTGATCTGCGCCAGGTTGGCGGGCAGATCGACACCCGCTACCGAATTACGGCCGGGCTTCGAGAAATCGGTGCTCTCGAGATCACCATCGACGGTATACCACTGGCTCCACGGCAACGATGGGTCGGCGCACGGCCGATCCTGGATGTTGCCCAGGCTCGTCGAGACGCGGAACTGGACGACGATATCGCTGGCGTTGGTATCCAGATTAAGGGCGGTGCGCCAGGTCAGTTCGCGGATCTCGACATCGGTACCGGCCACGATGCGGTGTGGCCGTGATACGTACACACCCGATGGCGGGAAGACCGGCGTCGCCGTCGTATCGCCCACCAGCCCGCGGAAGATTGATTTGTAGCGCCCGGCAGTGTTCTGCCCACCGATCACAAACACCCAGGCGCTCTCGGGCGTGCTGAAGGGGGTGATCGCGATGCCGGCGCGGTTGCGCCCGATGCTGCTATTCTCGAAGTTGGTCGGCAGCCCCTGGAAGTTGTTGATAAAGTTGGGGCCACCTGCGCCAAACTCGCTCAGCGTGCGATCTTGCTCGATGATGCCGGTGCGGATGACGGTATCCGGGCTCCCAGCGCCATCCTGCCCGCCGACGATATAGACGCCGTTGCGCCAGAATACCGCGCCGTGGCCGTTGCGGCCGGCGCCTGGCAGCACCGCGTTGTTGCTGATGCCGCCCGCCTCGCTGCCATCGGCGGTCAGCGTGCCATCGGCCGCGATGACCAGCTTGGAGACCTGGGCGGTGAAGCGCGCACCACCGGTTTCACGCGTCTGGCCACCATAGATGAAGAGGACATCCTGCTGCCCGGAGTTGGCATCGGTGAGGCGGCTCGCGGTGGCGGCACCGTTGAACAGCCCTGGATCGCTTGCAGTACCGACGCCAGGGATCGCAAAGGTCGTCGTGCTCCAGCCAGGAGTCGCGGTGCCGGGCACAACAATCTCACCGTTCGCGTCGAGCTCGGCGTACAGGATGCGGCTATACGCATCGTTGATGCGTGCAACCACATTTAACGGATTTCGCCGGATCTGCCGCCCGCCGATCACATAGATAAAGGTGCGGCCGCTGGTGGTCGTCATGATTTGCACCGGCATCGAGTCGAGCCCGCGTTTGATATCGCTGGTAGGACCAAAGACCGCCGGGAAATCCGGACCCGAGCGCCAGCCGGTGATGCGGCCGCCCGCCACGGTGCCGATCTGCGTCGCATAGCTCGAGACGATCGGCGCGCCACCCGGGCTCACCTGGCCACCCACGACGTAAACGAAGCCGTTGCCCGCATTTGCATCCGTGGCAAGAGCCGCAACGCCAGCCTCTGCACGACCGGCCGCGGTCAACCCGTTGATGTCAGAATGGAGGACCGCAGGCAGTGTCGGCTCGCTGCGCCAGCCATCGGCGAAGGCTCCGGTATTGGGGATGACATCGGCCGAGTAGACCGTGGCGGTGGTACTTGCAACGGGTGTGGTGCCACCGACAACAAAGATAAAGCGCCCGATCGTCGTCACCCCTGCGCCGCTGACACCCGAGCCATCGGGGAGCGGCAGACTATCGGCGGTATCGATCGTGCGCCATTTGAGGTTGGCGATCTTGGCGAGCGTGACCGCGCCGGGCTTGCCCTCGGTGGTTGGTTCGGCCTCGTCGGTCGTCAGCGCGGTGAGCTGGAACGTCCCGGCGTCGAATTCGCCGACTGCGCGGTCATCGACAGGTTCATCGATTTCGATCGCTGCGCCAGCACGCTGGAGGCCAAGCCCACCAAGCGCGGCGGCGATCGCAGCCACGAGCAGCAGACGCGCGTGACGCTGCGGATGACGGTTGTTGTGCAGCATAATTCCCCCTGGAAGATACAAAAGAGGAGGAGCCGCAGGGCTCCTCCTGTTGTCGGATCGGGCGGCGCGTGCCGCCACGAACCCGCGCCAGATTACGGTGCGAACGACGGGCAAACCGTACCGCTCATGTCGAGCGTCAGCGGGCGGTTGACGATACCACCGAGCGCGCCATTGCTGACGGCAACCGTGACTTCGTTCTGCAGCCCGCTTGGCTCGACGATCTTGCTGTACAGCCGGGCATCAAGATTCAGCGTGCGATCCTCGGGTGCCCAGTAGCCGATCCAGGCGCTCAGCGTGTAGGTACCGGGTGCCACGCCCTGAACCGAATAGCTCAGGCGGCGGGTCGCCGGGTCGACGGTGATCGGTACCGGGTTGCCAACCTGCTCGCCCGTCGAGGTGCGCAGCGTGACATAGCCAAGCGTGCTGCTATTGACACCCGCCATGGTGTTGGGCACTTCGGTGCCAGCGATCTGGTTGCTGATCGAGCGTTGTCCCGGTGTACACTCGCCGGTTGTTGCATCCTCGAAGATGCTATTGAAGAGCTGCGTGAGCTCATTCGCATCATCAGCGCGGCCGAGCAGCGAGCTATCGCTGGCAACCTGGTCGAGGTTGGCCTGCCCGAAGGTATTCGACAGCGCGACCACGTATACCTTACCATCATTCGGCAGCACATAGTTCTGCTTGAGCAGATTGGCTTCCTGTACCATCGCCGTGATCGGCTTTGGCAGTGGCGGGTTGAATGAGGTATCGAAGCCGACATGGCACGACACGGTTTCGCTACCGCAACCATTGCTATCATTGAGACGACCGTCGCGCAGCACGTTGGCCACGCCGTCCGTCACAAAGATCACGATCCGGCGATACTCACGACCGAGCGAGTCGGCGGTGGGTGCGGCACCAAGCACCTGCGAGGCGCGGGCGAGACCGAGCGCGCTGTTGGTCGAACCTTCAGTAGTATTGATGTCGCCGTACTGGGTACCGGCTGCATCGATATAACCGAGCAATTCGCCACGATTGTTTGTCCAGGTAGCATTGCCGTCCGGATAGGTTTTGGTGAGGCGCGTCAGCGCATCCGCATTGGGCGTCGAGCCAAGGCTGAGGCGACCCGAGTTGCCCGAGAACGTCACGATCTTCATCATGTCGTTGGCGCGATTGGTATCGGCCCCGCGCACGGTATCAAAGCGCGTCACGAAATCACGCAACACGCCCTTTGCAATCGCGATACGGCGCTCGCTCGCATTGCGCCAGCGGTAGTTGTTCTGACCGGCGCAGTTGGTGCTGCCATCGACGCAGTTGACATCGGCGCCGTTGAAAGTACCGTTGCCGTTAAAGTTCCAGCTCATCGAACCGGTGACATCGAGCACGACCAGGAACTGGATCGGCGGCGACACCGGCTGGGTCTGCTGGCGGAAGCGCGGCACGTAGCTGACCGAGCCATTGAGCGCGAGGTTGGTCGTCGGCTCGGCGGGCGATGTCAGCGTGGCGCACTCGCCACCGCTGCCAAGATACGCGAGGCGCATCCACGGGCCATCGGGCAACACACCATCGGTATCGACGCCATAATCGACGAGCAGGAAGCGATACATTCCTTCGACGAAATAGTACGGGTCGGTCTGGTCACCATTATCAAACTGATAGGCGGGCAGCGTCATCACCGTGCGATACTGCTTGTGGTAATCGAGCTGTGCGCGCACACTGCCATCGGTAAACGGCGTCTGCGGGTTCGAGAAATTGTTGCCTGCGATCCAGTCCGTCAGGCTGATCGTATTTGGCTCGTTGGGATACTGGCCCTGCGGCGGGGTCGCGAGGCCGGCGATCTCACCCGGCCACGCGGGCAACTCGGCGTAGCCCTGGCCAATGTTGCCTGCACCCGTGAGCGACGTGGAGAGAACGGCGCTGTTGCCAGCGGCCTGATTGCCCGCATTCCAGCGCACGAAGCTCACGCCACCGCTCTGGTTGCTGCTGGTACGCAGGTAGATGTTTTTGTACTCCAGCGGATCCTGATAGACTTCATCACGGTAGTAACCATCGTGCTCGGTGAAACCGGTCGTATCCAGCAGTGGCTGGTTGTTGACCGACTTGCGCACGGCGATCGGATAGAAACCCGACGAGCAGGCGCCGCGGCTCGCATACGAGCGCTGGCCCACGCCAAGCGTATCCTGGCCAAACAGGCGCGCAAAGCTGGTGTTGACGACGCCATTGACATCGACCTGAATGTACTTGACACCGTTCGGGATCTGCGTATCGCAGGCACCGACGGTACCGCACGGGCCACCAATCTGGCGGGCATCCTCGCCGAGGTAGATTGCATTGAGCTCGCGATCGCCTTCTGCGGGGGCCTCACCACCGGTGACACCACCGACGACACGGATACCGTTGGTGTGCAGCGAGCGGCGCACGGCGGCCTCCACATCGCCGTCGCGGCCACCGTTGAGCAATGATGTCATGCCGGAAATCGCGGCGGCATTGGTACCGCGCACAATGTTGCGTTGCTCGGCTTCGCGGCTGCCGACATCGACCGCCAGGGCGGTCATGCCGAGCAGCACTGCCAGCATCGCGGCGATCAGCGGGACGCTCTGGCCCCGTGTGCTGTGGCGCGCAATCTGTGTAGACATAGCGTACCTCTTCTCCAGTAGTAACGATAATAGCATCTAAATCCCAGCCCGGTGAGTGACCTATCAGGCGGCGGGTGCGCTCCCACCGCCTGACCAGTTGCACACTAGGTCCCAATATCCGGCGTTTCGGTTGGCGTGGTCGACGGGGTCAGCGTCGGCGGAATTGGTGTCCGCGTCGGCGTGCTCGTCGGTGTACTCGTCCGCGTCGGCGTACTTGTCGGCGGTACCGGCGTACTTGTCCGCGTCTGTGTCGCGGTCGCTGGCACCGGCGTGTTTGTCCGCGTCGGCGTCTGTGTCGCGGTGCTGGTTGGCGGCACCGGTGTACTCGTCCGCGTTTGTGTCGCGGTTGGCGGCACTGGCGTGTT
>JAYUYF010000084.1:0-2091 GCA_043752605.1 Roseiflexaceae bacterium | reverse complement strand
TGTAATCACCGCTGATTCGTAGCCGGACGCTGAAGCATCCGGCTACCCGGAGCCAAGCCCGCCTCTGCGGGCTCGACGAGCACGCTACCGTCCGCATAAAACTGCGCCATCAGAACGACTCTTCGCGATCTTCGTGTATCATCTGCGAGAGTGGCGCTCCCTTTGTGTTGCGTTGCCAGAGTGCATCAAGCTGCGTATTGCTCAAGACCGCAAGATCTTCGGGAATATCATCTACGTTGTCGAGTAAGCCAGCCGCGCGTAGTACCGTATCAAAGCGCGCGGGCAACAGCGAGCCTCGCGCTGCTTCATCTTATGAGCCCACCTTATATCGCCGATACAGTATCGGCAATCAAAACGTTCAAACGCTCGGTAGCATTATACTCAACTGTCAGCCTTCATGGGACACACAAGCGGAAACGCCAGCCTGGTCTGAAGATTCGGCTCTATGATGATCGTCGTAGCCACGGTGCCTCTGGCAGGAACATTCGTTCTGTGTCTAGAATAGCACAGCCCGCCGTGGTATCATGTAAGGAGTTGACACACGCGAACACTCGTGCTATTTTAGCGAGATGGAGATGCGGATGAGCACCGAGATCGCACTTGCGCCAGTCCAGCACCGTTACCCACAACCTGTTTTTGAGCCTGCTGAGCAGTTTCCGTATGGATGGCGCTATATCCAGCACGTCGCATCCGATGGCGCGGTAAAGGTCGAGCAGCAGCCGCTCACAATCGAGGATGTCTTGCATCCGGAGGAACACGATCAGGTGACGCACAGTGATGCACACCAGCGGCGGCGGCGCTATCTCTGTAACGTGCTCGAAGCACAGGTCGCACACGACCCGCAGACGCTCGTCCTCGATGATGTACGCATCAAGTGGGACACACCAGCGCTCAAGCCGCACGGGCCAGACATCATGGTCATCCGTGGGGTGCGCGAACGCAAAAATTGGAGCACCTTCGATGTGGCTGCCGAGGGTGTGCGCCCGTTGCTGATCATCGAGATTACGTCGCCCGAAACCCGTGCGCTCGACCTCACCTTCAAACTCGAAGAATACGATCTAGCAGGTGTGCCACTTTATATCATCGTCGATAGCGTGCAGCGGCGCGGGCGTGATATCGTGCGGTTGCTCGGCTATCGCCAAAGCGCCAGCGCGTACGACGTGTTGCCACCCGATAGCAATGGGCGGCTCGTGCTCAACGAACTCGGCCTCAGCCTGGCAGTCGAAGATGATGAACTGGTGTGCTACAACGCGGCTGGCCAAAAGCTCTACGATTACGCCGCCCTTGATACCGCACGGGTCACCGCAGAACAGCGCGCAGCTGCGGCGGAGGCACAGATCCGCGCGCTGCAGGCCGAATTGCACGCGCTACGTGGCGAAGCCCAAGCGCCGGAATAACGTTGCGTGGTGGTCCTGGGCGTATTCGTGACCGGGTGATGGGGCAGTAGCTGCCGCCCGGTGGGCGGCGCGTACTGGTAGAGACGCAACATGTTGCGTCTCTACGTGGGCACCTGGTCCGCCCACCGCCGTCACCCTATCACGCCCCTCACGCCTCAACAATCAGCGCCGTCACCATACCAAACATCCCGTGCGGGGTCTCGGCGTGCGTGAGAATATGGCAATGGAACGCCCAGATACCTGGTTCGTCGCACTCGACGACGACATCCCAGCGTTCGCCGGGCGCAACGTTGAGCGTATCGCAGAACCACGGCATCGGTTGCGCGTAGCCATCTTTGGCGATCACCAGCTGCGGGAACCCGTGCAGGTGCATCGGATGGATCTGCATCCCTTCGTTCATATAGCGAATCCGCACCTTCTGCCCGAGCTTCACCACCAGCGGTTCGGTAGCCGGAAAGCCCTTACCATTCAGCGTAAAACCACCGAGCGCATCGTTCAGGATCATCACATAATCGAGATCGACCTCGGGTTCGCGCGCACGGTCTTTTGGTTCGACCAGAAACGCACCCAGTAGGCCACGGCCAACCTGTTTGGTTGCGTTGTGGTGAGAATGGTACATATGCGACCCGCTGTTTTTGAGCTGGAATTCGTAGGTGTACGTCGTACCAGGTTTGATCGGTGGTTGCGTAATACC
>JAYUYF010000083.1:0-2094 GCA_043752605.1 Roseiflexaceae bacterium | reverse complement strand
AGGTGCCGATATGCGTGTGCGCTCCCCTCTCCCGCCCGCGGGAGAGGGGCCGGGGGTGAGGGCGAATCGCCGGGGGCGTCCCTACCCGCCCAGCGTCTCGCGGAAGAACTGCGCGATGTAGGCCGCTTCGGTGGTGACAAACTGGTAGCCGCCGTAACGCTCCTGGCTGGGCACCACCAGCAGTGGCCGGGCGTGTGGCGCGCGCGCCGCCATCGCCTCAATCTCGGCCACACTCGCCCACGCATCGCCACCGCCCTGCACAAACAAGGTCTCGGTTTCGCCGAGCAGCGCCGCCGCTGCGGTCGGGTCGATCGTGTGCAGCGCCGGCCCACCCAGCAGCCGCGGCAACGGGTCGGCGAGCTTCGCCAGCAACGGCCCGGCCGGGCCAAGCAGCGCGCGGCTGAAGGCTGTGGTAAACGGCCCGACCCGCACTGGTTGGACGAGAATCGCGGCGCGCAGCTGGATATCCGGCGCAGCAAAGATCACGGCGTTGGCCCCCATCGAGCACGCCAGCGCGCCGATTCGTGCGCCATCGACATCCGACCGGCTGCGCAGGTACGCCACCGCCGCCGTCACATCGCGTGCTTCAAACAGACCAAAGGTCACGGGTGGCCGCCGCTGGCTGGTACCGTGGTTGCGCAGATCAAACATGAGCACCTGGAAGCCCGCCTGATGCAGACTGGCGGCGACAGCCAGGTAATCGACATCGCGGTCTGGCAGCGGCAACTCGCCCGCACGATTGCCGCTGCGGTTCCACGGCCAGCCATGCACCAGCACCACCGTTGCGGCCTGCGGCGTGGCGGGCACAAACCAGCCGCGCAGCTGGACATCATCCGCCGCTGTGAACGCGACATCTTCGTAGGCCAGCCCCAGGTCGCGCGGGGTACGGCTGAGCGGGCGCTGCGCACCATAGAGCATCAGGCGCGTCAGTGGGAGTGCCCGCGCGAGCGTCGTGCCGAGCACGATGCCGGCTCCGATTCCGGCGGCCGTCGGCATATTGCGCGCCAGCGTTGCACTCGCGCGGATCGAACCGAGCGCGATGTCTACACCCGGTTGCAGCGGGCGGGGGATGAAACGTCGCCAGTTGATGGTCATCGGCTATGCCTCGTAACCTCAGGCCGCCAGGCTGACCAGAGCGGGCGGCGATCGGGTATAATACGAATTCGGATCTGTGGCACCAGGAGCCAGGTATGCCAGATATTGTACCAAACGGTCACGCACCAGATTCGTTTGATGATGCCTCCAATGGCGCGCGCTCGCTCGCGCAACTCGGCACATTTCTTCAGAATGACGGCTGGTTTCCGCAGCCGATCACGGCTGCCGATGGCTACCGCGCGTTGTACGCGGGTGATAATGGTGAATTTCGCTGCCTGGCACTCATCCGCACCGATCTGGAACAAATGTTGTTTTATGCCGTCGCCCCGGTGCGGGTGGTCGCTGAGTCACGTCTGGCTGTGGCTGAGTATATCACACGTGCGAATTACGGTCTGCGAATCGGTAATTTCGAGCTTGATTTCAGCGATGGCGAAGTGCGCTACAAGAGTAGTATCGATTTCGAAGGTGAACCGCTGACGAGCAACCTGATTCGCAACACGATCTACCCGGCCGTCAAGCTGCTCGATACGTACCTGCCCGGTCTGATGAAAGTTGCGTTTGGTGGTATGGAGCCGGTGGTTGCAATCGCCGAAATCGAAGGTGAGCACTGATGGCCAAAACGCGCACGATCTACATTTGCCAGCAGTGTACCTCGCAACAATCACGCTGGATGGGTAAATGCCCGGATTGTGGCACGTGGGATAGCCTGGTCGAGCAGGTCGAACGCAAAGCGACGCCGAGTGCGACCGCAATGCGTGTTGGTACCGCCGCTCCAATCTCGCTACGCGATGTGCCGACCAGTGGTTTTGCGCGGCTGCCGGTCATGAGCAGCGAGCTCGCGCGTGTGCTGGGCGGCGGGCTGGTGCCGGGCAGCCTGGTGCTGATTGGTGGCGAGCCGGGGATCGGCAAATCGAGTCTGCTGTTGCAGGCGGCGGCGCATTTCTCCGAGGCGGTCGGCCCGGCGTTGTATGTCTCGGCCGAGGAGTCGGCGCAGCAGAT
>JAYUYF010000082.1:0-5439 GCA_043752605.1 Roseiflexaceae bacterium | reverse complement strand
AACATGTCGCGTCGCTACGCGCACGGTTCACCGTGCGCCGTCCCGCCTCATCGCCGCCGCCGTTTTCCTACTCGATCGGCTGGGTTGGATCGATCCGGTAGCTGTTGACCAGATCGCTCAGACCGGAATCCCACAGCGTGTCGTACCGATCATCGGGCGTCGTCACAAACAGGTACGAGACGATATTCTCGCGCAGTTCGACGTACAACGTGCCGCGCAACAGCCGCGCATCACCACTCTCCGAGTCGAGATAGCGCCAACTGAGCAGGGTGCTGCCATCAGATTGTTCCGCCGGATCGGCAGCCACAAACCCGGATCGGTCACCAAACGTGTCGGTGACGAGTGTGGCCGCATCGTTGATGATCGTCGGCATATCGCCGCCCGATGTATCTTCGTACAGCAGCACAATGATCTGCACCTGCTCGTTTGCATCAGCCCAGCGTGCGGTAAGCGTCCCATTCTCGATACCCTGATCGCCAGCAACCCAGTTGGCCGGGATATCGATCTGAAACAGATTGTTCGGCCAGGCGAAGGTCTGCGGCGAGTCAAAATTCACCGACGTGTCCGGCGTTTTGCACTCTGGTGTCGACTCGATCGCAGCCTGATCGGGGTCGATCGTAAACGGGTAGGTGCCGTGCAGCGTATCATCGAGCGTGACACGCACCTCGTGGTCGCCGGGCTTCCAGCCTTCACCCGGGCGCAGGCAGAAGTAAAAACCGATATCATCGGCGTCTTCGGTCGAGGTGAGCGGACTGCTGGCCGAATCGAGCAACTCGCCATTGATATACCACGCGATATCGATATAGCTCGCTGCACCGAGATCGCCCGTGCCAACGACAAAGATTGCATCATCAGGTGCGAAGACCGTCGCTGGTTCGATCGGGTCAAAGTTGTCGGTCGTGCCACGCGCAAGCTCCAGCGTATCGATCTGCGAGGGAATCGCGCCCGCGGCCGGGATGACGGTAAACGGATACTCGCCGACCGGCTCACCATCGATCGAGACTTCGGTGCGATACTGCTCGCTGACATACAATGGCGCAACATGGGTCAAATTGAAGCCGATCTGGCTATTTTGGCCGATGCTGAACACCACCCCATCATTGCTTTCGGCAAAGTCGATCGAACTCTCGGCGATCAGCGTATCGCGCCAGTAGAATGCGGCGTTGACCACACCCGTCTTCGGGACGCCATCAAAGCTGAGTGAGAGATAAATCGTATCTTCGGGCCGAAAGCTATCTGTCGGGTCGATCGGGCCCTGGTTCTCGTCGAGCGCCTCGGCATACGTGGCACTGGTAATCTCGATCACCTCGACCGTCTCCGTGGGAACGACTGTGGGCCGTGGCGTGCGCGTGGCCAGCGGTTTTGCTGTCGCAACCGGTTTTAACGTGGCGGCTGGTACCGTTGTCGATACCGTCTCAGTGGGCGGCGTGGCAGGTCCACCACCACACGCGGCGAGCAGCAGAACCAGTGAGCATGTGATCAGTCGACGCATTGTATCCTCCTCATACAGAGATAATGCTACGTTCATTTTCGCACAACTTACCGCGCGCAGCATAAGCAATTCGACACCAAACCGACGTAAAACCTGCGATGAAGCCTGCTATAATTACGTCATCAACGAGAACAGGTTTCCAAAACGCATGATTCCGATACTCACCAATATTGACCACGCACGCCAGACAATACTCCGGCGTGTGGCATTTGAAGATACCCGCGTTCCTGATACGATTGTCGCGCGCCTCACGACACTTTTTGGCACACCAACAACACCGCAGCAGGCGGTTGATCAGATCCTGGCCGATGTCCGCGCCACCGGCGAAGCTGCGGTGCGCGATTGGAGCGCGCGGATCGATGGCTATCATGGCGCGCTCGAAGTGCCACACGCCGAACTGGCCGCCGCCGCCGCGCGGATCGACCCGGCGCTGCTCGCGGCACTCGAACTGGCGGCGGGTGAATTGTGGCGCTTTCATGCACGGCAGGTGCGCAACTCGTGGGCCGATCACGGCGTCGAAGGGGTACTCGGCCAGCTGATCGTGCCGCTCCAGCGCGTCGGGGTGTATGCGCCGGGTGGGGCTGCGCCACTGCCATCTTCGCTGCTCCACGCCGCGATCCCGGCGCGCGTGGCGGGGGTCGACGAGATCATCGTCTGCTCGCCGCCACAGCGTGACGGGGCGATCGCCGATGTGACGCTGGCGGCCGCGCACGTGGCGCGGGTGAACCGCATGTTTGCTATCGGTGGCGCGCAGGCGATCGGCGCGCTGGCGTATGGTGCCGGGCCGGTGCCGCGCGTCGATACGATCGCCGGGCCGGGCAATTTGTTTGTGGTGCTTGCCAAACGCGCGGTCTACGGCGCGGTGGGGATCGAATCGCTACCCGGCCCAACCGAGACGCTGGTCATTGCCGATGCCCACGCCAACGTACGGTTGGTGGCGGCCGATCTGCTGGCACAGGCCGAGCATCTGCTGGCAAGCGCGATTTTGCTCACACCGAGCCGTGCGCTCGCTGATGCGGTAGCGGCCGAAATTGCCGTACAGCTGGCGCGCCTGCCCGCAGCCAATGCGCGCGACGCGGCCGAGGCGCTCGTGCAGCGCAGCGGGATTGTGATCGTGCCTGATCTGGCGGTGGCATTTGCGCTGGCAAACGAATATGCCCCCGAGCATCTGTGTCTGCTGATCGACGAGCCGTGGGAGTACATCGGTCAGGTGCGCAATGCCGGTGGCATCTTTGTGGGCGAGCGCTCGTTTGAGGTGCTGGGCGATTACGTGGCCGGGCCGTCACACATTATGCCGACCGGCGGTACGGCCAGGTTTGCCTCGCCGGTGAATGTCGACCATTTTCGCAAAATCATTTCGCTCGTCGGTCTGAACGCTGCCGCGCTGGCGCGGATCGGCCCGGCCGCAGCCCGGATCGCCACCGCCGAAGGACTTGCGGCACACGCAGCCGCAGTGCAGGCGCGGCTAGACCCGGCAACAGCATAACGCGCCACGCTCTACGCTGGCGCACTATCTTAGCTATTGTGAAAGGAACCAGGATGGCGTCCGATTATCTCATCACCTTTATCAGCTTGCTGCTCCAGATTTTCCAGCTGGCGATCTTTATTCGCATTCTGGCCGGGTGGGTCGATCCGCAGGCGGCCAACCGCGCGACGCAGGTGCTGCACGAGATCACCGAGCCGATCCTCGGCCCGATCCGGCGGATTATGCCGCAGATGGGCATGTTTGATTTCTCGCCGATCATCGCGGTGTTGCTGCTCAACGCGCTCGGTCAGATCGTATTGACCGCGCTCTCGGGCAGCCGGTAGCGTGACGCTTCCTATCGTTTCACGCGCGCCGGCACGGTTTGGCGAGCGGCTGGTGCTGTTGACCGTACTGATCACCGGCGGTGCGGCGCTCGGGATCGAGATGCTGGCGGCGCGCGTCATGGCACCGTTTTTTGGCACCTCGCAGCCGATCTGGGCGGCGGTGATCGGCACCACGCTCGGCGCGCTGGCGCTCGGTTATGCGCTGGGCGGGCGGCTGGCGGCGCGCGGTGCGGGTGCGCGCACGCTCTACGGGCTGGTGCTGGCGGCGGGGGTGCTGAGCGTGCTGATCGCGCCACTGGCCAACCCCTTGCTGCGGATCGCGTCAAGTGCGATTGGCGAAGTGGCGGTGGCGGGGTTCGCGGGCGCGCTGGTGGGGGTGCTGGTGTTGTTTGTGCCACCAGTGTTGTTGCTGGCGGCGATCGGCCCGATCGCGGTCGGCGCGCGGGTTGCGGCCGGGGCGGATGCCGGGCGCGCGGCCGGTACGATCTCGGCGCTCTCGACCGTTGGCTCAATTATCGGCACGTTTTTGACCGTGCTGGTGCTCATCCCGGCGATCGGGAGTACACGCAGTCTGTTGTTATTTGCGGCGGTGCTGCTCGTGTTGGGAGCACTGGGATTACAGACGCGCCGGGCCACAGCGCTAGCCACGGTGGCGGGGCTGGTCATCATCGTGCTCGCGAGCGGCATCGGGCAGCTGAAGACAGCCGGATGCACCGGCTGTACGCTGCTCGCCGAACGCGAGAGCGGCGAAAATTATATCCAGATCGTGCGCCGCGATGCCGGGCCGCTCGGGCCTCAGGTCGCGCTGCTGCTGAACGAAGGGTTCGCCGTCCACTCGGTGTACAACGAGCGCTACAGTGGCACGCGCGATGCGCGCAGCCTGCTGACCGGCGGTGGGCCGTGGGATTATTTTGCCGTCGCGCCATTCTTTGCCGCCAACCGCGATGAGACCCGACCGCCAAGCCTGGCGATGATCGGCAGCGCGGGCGGCACCGTGCCCGCCCAGTTTCTGGCGATTTTTGGCCCGGAGACGCGGATCGATGCGGTCGAGATCGACCCGGCGATCAGCGCGATGGCGCGCGAGTACATGCACCTGCGCGATGCCAGCGTCGACCCGCAGCACCCGAATTATCAGGTGCACGATGCCGATGGCCGCGTCTGGCTGGCACAGGCCAGCGGCAGCTATGATGTGATCGGCATGGACGCCTACCGCCAGCCGTATATTCCGTTTCACCTGACGACAGTCGAGTTCTTTGCGCTGGTGCGGAGCAGGCTGACCGTCGATGGCGTGGCGGTGGTGAACGCCGGGCTCGGGCCGGGTGGCGATGACCGGCTGGTGCGCGCGCTGACGACCACGATGCGCCAGGTGTTCCCAAACGTGTATGTGGTGCAGACGCTGCGGCGCGGCAACCAGATTCTGGTGGGTGTGAACCGTGATGACGGCGACGGGATCGCCAATCTGGCGGCAAACTACAACCGGCTGCGGTCGCCCGCGCTACGCGAGACGATTGCGTCGATGCAGGCGCGCGCGGATCGACCCACACCGCAGGATCCGGCCCCCTTTACGGATGACCACGCGCCGGTGGAGCAGGTGATCGATGCGCTGATCCTGCGCGCGGTGAGCGGGGAGTAGCGCATTCCCCTTCCCCCTCACCCCAACCCCTCTCCCACACGGGGAGAGGGGCACGGATCGGAGATGCAGCGGAGTAGCGCATGTCCCACACGGGGAGCAGAGCGAGTAGCGCAGATGTAACGGAGTAGCCCATGTCGTCGTGGACATTTCTGACAAATCACGCGCAGGTGTTGCTGTGTATCGCGCAGAACCGGCGCAGCACGGCGCGCGAGATCGCGGCCACGATCGGGATCACCGAGCGCGCGGTACAACGCATCCTCGATGATCTGGAGGCGGCGGGGTATCTGTCGCGCGCGCGCGATGGCCGCCAGAATGTCTATACCATCCACGCTGACCGGCCGATGCGCCACCCCGCACAACACGGTACCGCCGTGCGCGAGTTGCTGGAGTTGCTCGCCGAACCACCGGGCGCGTGATTCCATGTTGCCGGGCGCGCCGGTTCCCCCGCCACCCATCCGCGTGGTCGGCCGTCCCCCGCCACCCATCCGCGTGGTCGGCCGTTTCC
>JAYUYF010000081.1:0-5439 GCA_043752605.1 Roseiflexaceae bacterium | reverse complement strand
TCGAGGCTACCCAGATCGCCGTCGATCTTGGCGATCCCTGGGCGCTCGGCACAGTACACTTCTGGCGTGGCGTCATCGCCGCTGACATGGGAGATGCTGCCGCTGCCGCCCAATTTGCCGAAGCAAGTATCGCGGCTTTTGCCGAATCGGGCGATCGGTGGAACAGTGGCCCACACACAATCCTCGGCGACCTCGCAATTGCACGCGGAGACGATACCACCGCACAACAACAGTTTGCGGCTGCACTCACCGGGTTTCGCGCCATCGGCGATATCTGGGGCTGCGCGCTCAGCCTGCGCAGCCTGGCGCAGATCGCGCTGCGCGCTGGAGATTATACAAACGCGGCGCGGCTGGCTCACGAAAGCCTTGCGTTGTGGCATGCACTCGGCGATCGGCAGGCGCAACAACGCGTCGTGCGGCTGCTCGCCGAGATTCGGTCGTACACAGATGAACAGTAGGCGAATACAGCCACTCAGCCGCCGACCATGAGCGCACGTGCAGATACTTCTGCATACCGTTCGCGCACGATAGCAAAGACGGCTGCTAAAGTGTCGAACATATCGCCGATGATCAGTAACTCACGCCCGTCGAGATCGAGCGATCGCCACCATATCAGCACGCCCGATGTGACCAGATGTGTCGAGCACAATCTTGTCACATGGTCTCGGAAACCACAGGCGTAGCCGGAACATCAGGTTCGGCGGCGGGGTTATCGCGTTGCACCATACCATTGTTCTCGACGGTCGCACGATCGGAAAGCGCCGTGAGCAGGGCAGGCACCACAGCCGAGCGGCTCTCCCATCCTGAACGCGTCTCGTCGCCACGCGCATCGGTTGGATCGGGTAACAGGGCGTTCATGATAGTGAGCCCGTGTCCGATCAGATTTGGCACCAGGCCACTGATTGCATACAGCGCTTTTGCCTGTAATGAAATTGTTAGCTGTGGCTGGCCGCGTCGGCACGCTTCAACGATCTCACGGCTCGCGTGGCGCGCATCGACCGACGTAAATGGCAACGAATCGAGCAGGGTAAACCACGCATACTCAAGCTCGTGCCGCCCACGAAACTGCGCGTTGACGTGCGAGCCGGTACGCATGAGACCAGGGTTGACGGTCGTCACCTTGATATTGTGCGGGGCGAGTTCGGCGCGCATGCCATCGGAAAGACCGGTGAGGGCAAACTTGCTGGCACAGTAGGGCAGCAGATGTGGGACGGCGATCCGGCCGCCAATCGATGAGATATTGACGATCCGACCACCATCGTGCTCACGCATGCGTGGTGCTACTGCGCGCATCAGGCGTAGCGGTGCCCAAAAATGGATATCCATCGCTCGCGCAAAATCGGCTTCTTCCATATGATCAAGCGGCCCGGCCTGGATTACACCCGCGTTGTTGACGAGCACATCGATGCGTCCAAAACGTGCGTATGCTTGCTCGATAACTCGCGCAGGCTGATCTTCCTGCGTGAGATCGGCCTGGATCGTCAGCACTTCGGTCGTGTGGCGCAGTTCAGTGGCGGCATTCGCAAGCTCCTGCGCATCGCGGCTCACCAGGATCAGGCGCGCCCCCTCAGCAGCAAAATCGCGCGCCATAACCAGACCCAGACCGCGTGCGCCACCCGTGATCAGTACCACGTTATTGTGAAATGTATGGTTCGACTGCAATAGTCGATCAAAAAATGCACTGACCGTACTCGATAACATGTGTTGTTCCCTCCTAGCTTATATTGCTTGAGATAGGGCAAGCGACGTGCCACCATCGCCAAATAATCATCGTGTTCGGCATGTTGACGGGCGCGGGGCTGAGTGCTATACTACACGACACGTCGCAACACCGATGGGTTTGCGGCATTGTTTTGTGTGTTCTGTAGAGCTTGTGTCGTTCGCTGGAAGGAGCGCTGAAATCAGAGACCGGCTACGAATCAACAGCCGTATTCGCGTCCGTGAAGTTCGGCTAATCGATGAGCAAGGTGCGCAGGTTGGGATCCTCCAACTGCGTGATGCGTTGTTGATGGCTGAAGAGCGCGGGTTTGACCTGGTGGAAGTTGCGCCAAACGCGCTCCCGCCGGTCTGCCGCATCATGGATTATGGCAAATTTCGCTACGAGCAGAGCAAAAAAGAGCGCGACGCGCGCAAGAACCAGCGTGTTGTGGAGATCAAAGAGATCCGGCTCGAGCCAAAAACTGGCGAGCACGATCTCGATGTGAAATCGCGCAAGGCGCGCAAGTTTCTGCTCGAGGGCGATAAAGTCAAGTTCAATCTGCGCTTTCGCGGCCGCGAGATCTACCATTCGGAGATCGGGCGAGCTGTGCTCGAGCAGATGGCCGAGACGCTACGCGATGTTGCGGTTGTCGAGCAGCAGCCGCTGATGGAAGGCAAGGTGCTCTCGTTGCTGGTGGCTCCCAACGCGAAGGCGAAGGCTGCGGCCGCCGCGCGCGATAAAGAGATCGAGCAGCGCGAGATTGAGCGCCGCCTGGCACGCGCCGCGACGGCACCTGGCGCGGGTGACGAGGACGATGAGGATGAGTTGGACGACGATGAGTTGGACGACGAACTTGACGAACTCGACGACGATGATGAGACCGACGACGAACTCGATGAGACCGACGACACCGACGACGAACTCGATGAAATACCTGAGACAGACGCCGCTACGGGCGCACCCGACGCTACCAACAAGTAAGGATTGAGTCATGCCGAAGATGAAGACCCATAAGGGTGCGTCGAAGCGGTTTAGCTTCACGGGCAGCGGGAAGCTGATCCAGGCGCAGGGTCGGCGCGGGCACTTCCGCCGCCGCAAGAAAACGCGTCTGCTCCAGCAGCTTGATCGTTCGCAGCCAGTGCATCACACCAATCGGCGCAAGCTGCGCACCGCGATGCCATATGGCGTCAAGCACGCACGCTAGCTTCTGTCTCTCGTACTGGTTGTCGGCGCGCAAACGCCGCTACAAAGATAACAGGTGATTTACCATGGCACGTGTCAAACGTGGGACAATGGCGCGCAAGCGCCACACAAAGCTGCTGCTCCAGGCCAAAGGGTACCAGGGCAGCCGTAGTCGCCGGTATGCAGTTGCCCGGCAGACGGTGCTCAAAGCGCTTTCGTATGCGTACCGCGACCGGCGCACGAAGAAACGCGATTTCCGCAAGCTGTGGGTCATCCGCATCAATGCAGCGGCGCGCATCAATGGCATGTCGTACAGCCGCCTCGTCCACGGACTGAAAGTCGCGAGCATTGAGCTCGACCGCAAAATGTTGGCCGATATGGCTGTGCGCGATCCGCGCGCGTTTACTATGGTGATCGACCAGGTGCGCAGCGCCGTCGCGGCGTGATTACCAGCCCGGCCAACGCCGATGTCAAACTGATCCGCTCGCTGGCTGCCGACCGTAAGGAACGCCGCCGCGAGCGGCTTTTTGTGCTCGAAGGGGTGCGCCTCGTCACCGATGCGTTATTGAGCGATGCACAGTTTACGCGCATCCTGTATGCCCCCGCTGCGCTGGTGGCTACACCCGAGGGTCAGGATCTCGCTGCCCGGCTCGCAGCGCATCCGGCAGCACGTGTCGCTGACACCCGTGTGGTGGCAATCGCCAGCGATACGACCACACCGCAGGGAGTGGTGGGCATCGCGCGCTGGCCGCAGCCCACACCCGCAACGGGCGGCATCCTGCTGGTGATCGACGCTCTGCAGGATCCGGGCAATGTGGGCACACTCTTGCGCAGTGCCGAGGCGGCCGGCGCAGCACAGGTGCTGTGTAGCGCGGGTACCGTCGATGCTTACGCGCCAAAGACCGTGCGCGCGGGTATGGGCGCGCAGTTGCGGCTGGCGATCCAGCAAGACCTGGCGTGGGAGGCGATCGACACGATACTCCAGCAATGCACACAGGTTTACGCCGCCGCTGCCGGTGCCGCGCTTGCGCATTACACAGCAGACTGGCGCGGGCACGTCGCGCTGATCATCGGCAGCGAGGCGCACGGGCTCAGCGCCGCCGCGCGCCAGCGCGCCACGCCAATCGGCATCCCCATGCAGGGCGGCACCGAATCGCTCAATGCGGGCGTGGCGGGCAGCATCGTGCTGTTCGAGGCGCTCCGGCAGCGTTCCTTCGCCATGCGCAGCGCAGAATGATATCGCTGAGTGTAGCCTCGGTACCAGTAACGCTACATATTGCCGCTTCTATCAAGTCCAAGCGCAGCAATCACAGCGTCGTGTGAAAAATTGGGCTGTCTAACCTGATGTTCCTTTCCTCAGCGGCGATAGCGGCTCACTCATTTTCTCCAGTTCGTGGGCGCACAAGATACTCAACTTTTGCTTCGGCGATCGCGGCCTGCATACGACGCGAGTAGCGCACCGCCAGCTGTTCAAGGTCGGTATCGTCGTCGACGGGAAGCAGCACGGCGGCCGGGCGACCATTGCGTGTGATCACCACCAGCTCGTCGCGCGCAGTATTAATATAAGCGCTCAGATGAGCCTTGACGTCGGCCAATGATGCAATCTTCATCTGCACTCCAACAAATTATTTTCAGCCCATTATTGTAGTCATCAACTTGATACAGTGAGGTGTATGCCTTTAGCAGTAATACGAATCATTTTGCTGCGCGTTGCTCTAGCCAGGATTGAAGTGATTGCTGGCTCTCGGTCGATGCCTGCCCCGTGAGCAAGTTTGCAACGCTGATATCTTCGTCGAGGTCCAGCCAGTGAATGCCCTGACCACGACCAACCAACCGCCAGTTGTTGCGCTCAGCAACTGTTCCAGACAGTAATCGGGGATACCACGCTAATGGCACTGTCAACGAGCGGCCGTCACTCAATTGGACGGCTAGTGCCTCATCAGAAAGCTCTACCGCGTCTACAAAGATGTGTGTGGTATCAACTGTTACAGCGCTCATTCCAGCCTCGCAATAATGTGATGATGTTCTCTTCAATTACGTAATGTATAGTTCGCAGTTCACGCTGACTAAATCCGATACTCTCTTGCAGGCGAATTGGGCGAAGCCAGTATTTTGCTGCTGCATCGTCGCGTTCAACGTGGATGTGAGCAGGCTCGCGACAATCAGTAGAGTAAAAGAAAAACCTGTACGACCCGGAACGAAAGATCGTCGACACTGCTCGTTCCAATTCTACCACTAGAGCAAATCCCAGATTGGTTGCGCCCGGCTGACCTCACCCCCGGGCCCCCGCTCCAAATGGGAGCGGGGGAGCGCAATTGTCGACGGGTTCAACCGTTCTGAGATTCGCTGTAATCGTTTGCTAAATCGCTCTAGTCACCATTATTTTGAAAACATAATAATGTATAAGTTCAGATCGGCTTTTGCGTCGGCGCGCGATGCAATCTTCATGGGCACCTCTATTAGTCATATTCGGACTATTATTATAGTCTCGATTATAGCACACAAAAACAGCCTACACAAGCAGGCGGACGCCAATCCCCGTTAGGGATCGAGACTAA
>JAYUYF010000080.1:0-12561 GCA_043752605.1 Roseiflexaceae bacterium | reverse complement strand
GCAGCGTCACCTGCTGCCCCTGCTCGACTGCACGGGCAACATCGCGGGCGGCATCACCCGCCAGATCCTTGAGCGCGGCGGTGAGCGCGGGCACTTGCCTGCCATACTTCTTGCCCACCAGCTTCAGGTTTGGCTTGAAGCGGTACTCGATCAGGTTCGACGTGCTATCGAGATAGCGCACCTGCTTGACGTTCAGTTCGTCGCGCAGTTCGGCCTCGAACCGCCGCAACCCGTCGACGGCCGCGACGGTTGACGCGCGCAGCCAGAGCTCCTGCAACGGCTGGCGCACCTTGAGCCCGGCCTGCCGCCGCGCCGCGCGCCCAAGGCTGACGGCCGTTAACAGCACTTCGGTGTCGGCCACCAGTTGGTCGTCGAGCAGCGCCGCATCCACCGTCGGCCAACGTGCGAGGTGGACGCTGGCTGCGGTTTCGGCCGCCGCCGCGCCGCTCGTCAACCCCACCAGGTTGCGGTAGATCGCCTCCGATGCAAACGGTGCCAGCGGTGCCATCATTTTGGCCACCGTCAACAGACAGGTATACAATGTTGCGTAGGCTTCCTGCTTATCACTGTCGCTCTCGCTCTTCCAGAAGCGCCGTCGATTGCGCCGCACATACCAGTTCGAGAGCTCATCGACAAAGCGCTCGATCTCGCGCCCGGCGGTCGACACATCATACGCGTCGAGCGCGGCGTTTGTATCGCGCACCACGCCGTTCAGACGCGCCAGCGCCCAGCGGTCGATCGCCGCTGCGGGCGTGGGTTGCTGCCCGGCGAGCGGCGTCCAGCCGTCAAGATTCGCATACGTCACAAAGAACGCATACGTGTTCCAGAGCGTCAGCAAGAACTTGCGCAGACTCTCGTTCACCAGCTGCGCTGAAAAGCGCCGTGGGCTGCCCGGCGGTGCAGCGGTAAACAAATACCAGCGCAACGCATCCACACCCTGCTCGTCGAATACCGTCTGCGGCGCGATGATATTACCGCGCGACTTGCTCATCTTCAGGCCTTCGCCATCGAGCAGGTGCCCCAGACAGATCACGTTCTTGAAGGCTGGCTCGTTGGTGAGCAGCGTGCCAAGCGCGTGCAGCGTATAGAACCAGCCACGCGTCTGGTCGACCGCCTCGCAGATATAATCGGCCTGCGCGGCCTCTTCATACTGGGCACCGTTTTCGAACGGATAGTGCCACTGTGCGATCGGCATGGCACCCGAGTCAAACCAGCAATCGGCCACATCGAGCACACGCCGCATCACGCCGTGCGTCGGCTCCTCCCAGGTCAATTCGTCGACATACGGCCGGTGCAGGTCGAGATCCTTCAGGCTGCGACCGACCTTTGCTTCGAGCTCGGCGAGCGAACCGATCACCTCGGTGTGGCCATCGGCCGCCTGCCAGATCGGCAGCGGCGTGCCCCAGTAGCGCTCGCGGCTGATCGCCCAGTCGATATTATTTTCGAGCCAGTTGCCAAAGCGCCCATCGCGCACGTGCTCGGGCACCCAGTTGATCTGCTGATTGTTGCTGATCAGTTCAGGCTTCATCGCGGTGGTGCGGATATACCAGCTCGGCTTGGCATAGAACAAGAGCGGCGTGCTGCAACGCCAGCAAAACGGATAGGTGTGGCGCACGCGGCCGCTTTTGAACATCAGCCCACGCTGCTGCAGATCGCGCGTGATCTCCGGATCGGCTGTTTTGAAGAATTTGCCGACAAACGGGAAATCACCCAGTTCGGGCATCACGTTGCCCGCCAGATCGACCGAAAACAGTGTGGGCAGCCCGTACTTGCGCCCGATCTCGAGATCGCCGTAGGCTGGTGCGATGTGTACCACGCCCGTGCCGTCTGCCAGACTCACAAAGTCGTCGGCCACCACACGGTAGCCAGTCGTCAGATCGACGGTAACACCCGGCGCGCCGATGCCATTGTAGAGCGGCGCATAGCGCACATCCACCAGATCCGTGCCGGTAAAGGTCGCCAGCAGCTGCGCATCTTCGCCCAGCACCGCCGCCAGCAATGCCTCGGCCACGATATAGCGCTCGCCATCCGCCTCGGCGAGGACGTAGGCTGCATCCGGGTTGACACACAGCGCAGCATTGGCCGGCAACGTCCAGGGGGTCGTCGTCCACGCCAGAAACGCCGCGCCCGCCAGCCCGCGGCCGTTGTCTTCGGTCACGCGGAAGCACACATACACGCTCGGATCATCGACATCGTCTTTGTAACCCTGGCTCACCTCGTGATCCGAGAGTGACGTGCCGCAGCGCGGGCAGTGCATCGTGACCTTGTAATCGCGGAACAGCAGGTTCTTCTGCCACAGCTGGCTGAAGATCCACCACAGCGATTCGATATAGCTGTTATCGTAGGTCGTGTAGGCATCATCGCTGACCCAGTACGCGATTCGGTGGGTGAAGACCTTCCACTCCTGGATATATTCCCATACGCTCTGGCGGCAGGCGGCGTTGAATTCGGCGATCCCGTAGCGCTCGATATCGGGTTTGCCGCTGAAACCAAGCTTTTTCTCGACCTCGATCTCGACCGGCAGACCGTGCGTATCCCAGCCCTCGCGGCGGCCCACGATCCGGTAGCCCTGCATCGCACGGTGGCGGCAGATCACGTCTTTAAATGCTCTACTGATCACGTGGTGCAAACCTGGTCGGCCGTTGGCCGTCGGCGGGCCTTCAAAGAACACAAACGGCGCATCACCGCCCGCAAGACTACGTTCCACGATCTGCTCGGCCTGCCAGAAATCGAGCACCTGTTGTTCGAGCGCCGGGAAGTTGACCCGCGCTTCCACCGCCTGAAACCTCATCGCACACCTCCGCGCACAACAAAAAACCTCGCCCCCGCAATCAGGGACGAGGCCAGCAGCCCCGCGGTACCACCCCGCTTCGACGCCGCGCCCGGGCGCACGCATCACACTCACCGAGGTGCCATCACACCTCTGCCCGCTAACGGTGGGCGACCGGAGCCTGCTACTGACCGTTCGGTGTTCGCGGCTCGGCTCAGGAGGGATCTTCATCGCATCGGTTGGCGCGTGCCTCACACCACTTGCACGCTCGCTGAGCCACCGCAGCCGCGATTACTCGTCTCCGTCATTGCCATCGTATATAGTTTACCGCAGAACGCACAAGTCGGCAAATACGTGCGCAATCTGGTAAGATGACATATGACAGAGAAGCGAGTCTACATCGGGCTAGGCAGCAATCTCGGCGATCGGCTCACCTACCTGCGTGAAGCAGTTCGGCAGATCGCGGCGATTATGCGCGTCGAGCGCGTATCAAGTCTGTATATTGCGGCACCAACGGTGAAGCTACGCGACGATGCGTACCTTAATGCAGTACTGTGCGGCTACACAACCACCAAACCCCTTGGGCTGCTCAAGCAGCTTCAGGCGATCGAGTGCGGGATGGGCCGCCGCCCGGGCGTCTCGTACGGCCCACGCCCGATCGACCTCGACATCTTGTTGTACGGCAGCGTCCACATCGACCAACTCGAGATCAAAATCCCGCACCCTGAATTATCGCGCCGCGCATTTGTGCTCAAGCCGCTCGCCGAGTTGGATCCACAACTCATGCATCCCGTGCTCTATTATAGCGTCTCGCAGTTGCTCCAGGATGCAGACGAAGCTGATACAATCGTGATGTACAATCCCCCAACGCTCGATCCTTAGAGACCAAGTTCGGCGCGCAACGCAGCGATTTCCTGCATAAATGTGCTTCGCATGGCCTGCTGATCTGCGGGTGGAAGAAACGACGCATCAACCGCGTTGAGCGCCAGTTGTGTCAATTCGTCCGCGTCAAAGCCAAATGCGCGCGCTACCAGCCGGTACTCATTGCTCATTGTGGTAGCGAAGAAGATCGGATCATCGGTGTTGACCGTGATGCGGACACCCGCATCAAACAGGATGCGTAGCGGATGCACAGCCAGGCTACTAGCTGCGCCGGTGCGTAGATTGCTCGTCGGACAAATGTCGAGCGTCACACCACGGTCGCGTAGCGCCGCCACGAGCTGCGGGTCGCTCACACTGCGGATGCCATGACCAATCCGCTCGACGTGCAGCGCATCGATCGCACCCCAGACGCTCGGCGGGCCAACGACCTCACCCGCGTGGCACATCACGCGTAGTCCGGCTGTGCGCGCCGCCGCAAATACCTCCGCGAATGCTTCCGACGGGTATGCGTGCTCATCGCCGCCGATCGACCAGCCGATCAGCCCGTGTTGCCGATGGCGGGTGGCATGGTGCAGGAGCGCGCCGGCCAGATCGGGGCCAAACTGCCGCCCACAATCGAGCGCGAGCTGAAATCGCACACCATACTCGCGCGTTGCCTGCGCAAATCCGGCAAGTGTACCCTGAATAATCTCGTCGAGATCGAGGCCACGTCGATGGTATTGCGCGGGCGAGATCATGACTTCGGCGTAGCGCACACCATCAGTGGCGAGTTGCGCGCCAAGCTCGTGGCCGATCTGCGCAAAGTCTTCGCCGGTGGTCAGGGCCCGCGCGAGTGTCATGAAGACGCTGAGGAACGCGCCAAAATCATCGTACGCGAAGAGTTTTTCGATCGCCGGGACGGTGGTTGCGGGGAGTTCGACGTGGTTACGACGAGCGATTGCGAGCAGCGTCGCGGGCGCAACCGCACCCTCGAGGTGGAGATGCAACTCCGCCTTTGGCATCCGCTGGATGAACGCATCAAGCGCGCCTGCGGGCGGCTGCTGCTGGTTCACGCATCCCCCGCGAACTATCCCTGCAATCCGACCGCCTCAAGCCGCTCCGCGTTGTCATACACCGTCAACGCATCAATCATCCGGTCGAGATCACCCTCGAGCAGACCAGGCAAGTTCGAGAAGCTCTGGCCAATCCGGTGGTCTGTCACGCGATCCTGTGGGAAATTATACGTACGCACCTTCTCAGCGCGTTCGCCCGTGCCCACCTGCGCGAGCCGCGATTCACCGAGCGCGCGGTGGCGTTTCTCTTCGTGGATCGCGTGCAGGCGCGCGCGCAGTACCGTCAGCGCCTGCGCCTTATTTTTGAGTTGCGAACGCCCGTCCTGGCAGGTCACCACGATCTCGTCTGGCGTGCCACCTCTGTACACGATCCGCACCGCCGAGTCGGTCGTGTTCACGCCCTGGCCGCCGTGGCCCCCCGCGCGAAAGACATCGACGCGGTAATCTTCGCTGCGCAACTCGACATCGGTGTCATCGACCTTAGGGAGCACCGCAACAGTTGCGGTGGATGTGTGAATGCGCCCGCGCGCCTCAGTGGCGGGGACACGCTGCACGCGATGCACGCCACCCTCATATTTCATACGGCTATATGCACCTTCGCCCTGCAGCTCGAACGAGACCTCTTTGTAACCACCGATACCGTTTTCGCTGGCGTTGATCAGCTCGATCCGCCAGCCAATTCGCTCGGCATAGCGCAAATACATACGGTACAGATCGGCCGCAAACAGCGCCGATTCGTCGCCGCCCTCGCCCTGGCGCAACTCGACGATCACGTGCTTCTGGTCATTCGGGTCACGCGGCAGCAGTAGCAGCTTGAGTTGGGCTTCAAACGCATCGCGCCGCTGGCGCAGATCGGCCAACTCCTCGGCCGCCATCGCGCGCAATTCGGCGTCGGCTTCTTCGTGGAGCATCAGTTGCGCATCAGCGATCTGGCGCATCACATCGCGGTAGGCACGATACGCATACACTACCGGTTCGGTCTCGGCCTGCTCGCGCGTCAGCGCGCGCAGCCGCGTCATGTCGCCCAGCGTCTCCGGGGCGGCCATGAGTTCCATAATCTCTTCGTAGCGTGCCACCACGCCCTCGAGCCTGTCAAACATCGTATCTATCACTCGCTGGAAAAGGCTCCGGATCGCTCCGAAGCCCTTTCACCCGTATACCTGTCAAAAAAATGCGCGCGCACCTGCTATCAGATGTTGCCCTGTTGCACCAGCTTCTTGCGGCGGTTGCGCTCGGCGCGGCGGCGCTTCTCTTTGCGCTGCTCGCTCTTTGAGACAAAGTGCATCTTCTCGCGGAAGGTCTTGGTGATGCGCTCGGCAACAACCACTTTGTTAAAACGGCGCAACAATTGCTCGACCGTCTCACCATCTCGGCGTTCTACTTTCATCGCACTCGATCAGTCAGCTATCGCATACACGATACCCGATGATCATGAGTTCACCCCCCTCCCACGGACATATTAGTTCGTCGTGACAGTATACCCAGTCTCGTACAAATCTGCAAGCGCTATGGTATACTGCTACGCCGATATGTTGGAAGAGGAATCACGACCATGGCCGATCAACCGGTAGAGGGCGAGACGCTCGCAGATAATCGCAAGGCGCGCCACGATTATGATATCGAACAAACCTATGAGGCTGGTCTGCTCCTCACCGGCAGCGAGATCAAGTCGATCCGTGCCGGCCGGATGATCCTGCGCGGCAGCTATGCGCGGATCGCCGATGGCGAAGCATGGCTCTACGATGCCCACATCGCGCCATACGCGCAATCGGGTACGCACTTCAACCACGAGCCGTTGCGCGCACGCAAGTTGCTGCTGCACCGCCGCGAGATCAGCCGCATCCGTGGTCAGGTCGATCGGCAGGGCTACACCCTCGTCCCGCTGCGCGTCTATTTGCGCGGGCGGCGTGCCAAGATCGAGGTCGGGCTGGCGAAGGGCAAGAAGCTCTACGACAAACGTCAGGATATCGCCGAGCGCGAGGCGAAGCGCGATATGGCGCGCGCGGTCAAAAACCGGAGCCGCGAGTAGCTAGGCTACTCCCTGCGCGCCCTGATGTATGCGTGCCTCGGCGGCTGGATCCTGGAAGCAGTAGCCGATACCGCGCACGGTGCGGATCAGCAGCGGGTTCGCGGGGTCGAGTTCGAGTTTCTCGCGCAGCCAGCGCACGTGAACATCGATCGTCCGCTGGCTCCCGAGGAACCCGCTGCCCCAGACGCGTTCGAGCAGCAGATCGCGCGAGAGTGCCACACCCGCATTACTCATCAGGCACGCCAGCAGATCGAATTCTTTATTCGAAAGCTCGACTTCGCGCTCGCCAAACCAGACGCGGCGGCTATTGCGATCGAGCCGTACCAGCCCGGCGTGCATCTGCTCGTTGGCCGTCTGCGGGCTGCGCCGTTCGTTCCAGCGCAGGATCGCACGCACCCGCGCCAGCAATTCGCCGATGCTAAACGGCTTGACGATATAATCGATCGCACCAAGCTCGAGCCCGGCGATCCGGTGCGCCTCATCACGTAGCGCGGTCAGCATCACGATCGGGATGGTCGTATCGCGGGCCAATGCCCGACAGACCGAGAAGCCATCAAGACCGGGCAACATCACATCGAGGATCACCAGATCGGGGTGGATCCGGCGGCAGATCTCGATCCCCACCAGGCCATCCGAGGCTGTCTCGACCGTAAAGCCCGCCTGCACAAGATTGTACGTCAGGGTCTCGAGCAGAATTGCGTCATCTTCTATGAGCAGGAGCGTCGACATGCTGATGCACCACACGCTGGATATCATTCTGTTGCATCGTACACGGGTGACGTTAATAAATCATCATCGCTGTGTTAAGATCCCCCCGCGCGTTTGCACAAATAGCGTTGTATGCTATACTACCGTCTCGTCGGGTCCCTAGCTCAATGGTAGAGCAGTTGACTCTTAATCAATTGGTTCAGGGTTCGACTCCCTGGGGGCCCACCACAGCGACCTACTACAGGTCGCTTTTTTATTGTGCGCGAACGCGCAAGAACGCGGTATACTACAGCGAGCGCACATGGCGCAGATCGTGATGGGTGCGTGCATGATCGAACCTGGAACGCTGCTCGGCGGCCGGTATAGTGTCAACCGCCTGGTCGGGCGCGGTGGCATGGGTGCCGTCTACGAAGCAACCGACCGACGGCTGGGCAACCTGGTTGCCATCAAACAGACGCTGATCGCGGGAAGCCAGTACAGTCGGGCGTTCGAACGCGAGGCACGGTTGCTTGCCGGGCTGCGTCATCGCTCGTTGCCTAAAGTCTTCGACCACTGGGCGGATGTCAGCGGCCAGTATCTGGTGATGGAGTTTATCACCGGCGAGGATCTGGGCGCGATGCTCGCACGCCGTACCCGGCCGTTTTTGCTGCGCGATGTACTCTCGTGGTCGGATCAGATTTTACATGCGCTCGAATATCTGCACCGCCAGCAACCGCTGGTGCTGCACCGCGATATCAAGCCGCAGAACCTGAAACTGACCGCCGATAATGAGATTGTCCTCCTCGATTTTGGTCTTGCGAAGAGCGATTCGGCGGTGCAGTCGCGCGTCACTACCAATGGCAGTGTTGTGGGCTACACGCCAAACTATGCGCCGCTCGAACAGATCCACCATAGCGGCACGGACGTCCGCAGCGATCTGTATGCGCTCGCCGCGACGATGCATCACCTGATCACCGGCCGCCGCCCGATCGACGCGCTGACGCGCGCTACCGCGCTGGTGCGGAGCGCACCAGACCCGCTGATCCCGACCCACGAGCTCAACCCGCGCGTGCCGCTGCCGATCAGCGACCTGCTGCGCCGCACGCTCTCGCTCAACCCGGACGAACGCCCCGCGAGCGCAACCGCGCTGCGTGAGGCGTTTGATACCCTGCTGCGCGAGACGCCGCTGGCCGAGGAAGATGACGCATCAGCACCGCCAGCTGTTCTCGATATTCAGGAGTTTGTGCCAGTCATGGCGTTTCCGGCAGCAGTTGCTGCCGATGGCGACGGCAGCGCCGATCTGGCCACAGTGATGCCGCACCATTATCATGCGCAGAGCGCCGCGCCCGCGCTGGTCGCCCTCGCCGCTGCCCCAAATAGTGAAGACGCCAGTGCGCAGATTGCTGGGGAAGATGCCGCGCCGCTGGCAACCCCCGCTGACGAATCCACCGAACTGCCGAGTGTGCTGGCCGCCGTGCCGCTGGCGACAGATGCCCCCGTTGCTCTCGATGTGCCCACGATGCCAGCGCCGCACACGCAACGTTGGCGCGATCCATCCGGGCTGCCGGTGCGCGCGCTGGCGGTGCTGGTAGCGTCGATGGTCGCACTCGCCGTGCTCTTGCTGACATTCCGGGCGGGCGGGCGCGCGGCCGATATACCGCGCGTGCCCACTGGTGCGGCGGCGGCAGTAAGCACCGTGGCACCCGGCACCAGTGCGCTGCGCCCGCCGACGAGCGTCGCATCCGCGCCGCTGATCGTGCGGCAGATTACGCCAGCCGCGGTGTTTAGCGGCGCGTTGCCTACCAGTGTCGTAGTGCGTGGCTCACAACTGGCGAACGCCAGCCGCTTCCGCTTTGTGGCGGATGGATTTGCTCCGCTCGATGCGACGATCAGCAGTCAGACAAATGATATGGTCACGCTCGAACTCCTCCCGCCCACAAGTCCGATCACGGGTGAGGTGCAACTGCAGATCGAGATCGACGGCGATGTCCAACAGATCCCGCTTACGCTGCGCGATTTCCGCGAACAACTAGAGGTCAAAGGAATCAGTAGTGATCTTGCGTACACCCAACGCGTCACGCAGGACGACGCAGGACCATTGAGTACGCTCAAAGCCACCCCCGACCCGGCGAGCGCCGATCTTGTATCCTTGCGCCTGGGTGAGCGGCTAGCGATCCTCGAAGAACGCGCGGGCTGGTACCGTGTGCGGATTACCCGCACGGATGATCCGGCACACCTGAACCAGGAGGGCTGGATCGAGCAATGGCTGGTGAGCGGTGAAGATGTGCCGCCGATGCCGACCGCCGTGCCGACTGCGGTGCCACCAACTGCCGCTCCCCGCCGACCGACGGCGGTCCCCGTACCTGCATTTGTTGGCGGGCTTGGCCAGCGGCCCGTCGATGCGGCGATCCAGTGCGGCACGCGTTTTGAATCGAGCGTCTACGGTGGCGTGACGGATGCGCAGGGCCGCCCGATTGTGGGCGCGACAATCAGTGTGACATCGGCCGACGGGCGCAACCGCTTCCGTGCCACCACGCGGCGCGGCGGGGTCTACACGATCGGTGGATTGGGCTGTACGACGTGGGTTGTACGCCTCACAAGTGTGCCGGGCAACGCGCAGTTCAATGCCAATGCGGTGACGGTGCGGCATCTCAACGGGGGCTTCTACACTGCGGCCGAGGTACGGTTCCGCCAGCAGTAGAGGTAGGGCCGCAGGGAATGCTGCGGCCCTACTCCGCCGCCCCTACACGCGCGCCAACCGCTGACGCAACAGATGATCCGCGAGCACCAGCGCGAGCATGGCCTCGGCGATCGGCACCAGGCGCGGCAGCACCGTCGGGTCGTGGCGGCCGTGGATCGCAATCGTGGTAGCGTTGCCGTCGCGATCCACCGTCTCCTGCGGGCGCGCGATCGAGGCCGGTGGTTTGGCTGCCAGCCGCACGATAATCTCTTCGCCGGTGCTGATGCCGCCCAAAATTCCACCGTGGTGGTTACCCGTTGTGCCGATACTGCCATCATCACGGCGCACAAATGGGTCATTGTTCTCGCTACCGCGCATGTTCGCCACCGCGAAACCCGCACCAAACTCGAGGCCCTTGATCGCCGGGATGCTAAACATCGCCTTGCCGATGTCGGCCTGGAGCTTGTCGAAGACCGGTTCACCCAGGCCGGCAGGTACCCCGCGCGCCCGCACCTCGACCACACCGCCGAGCGAATCGCGATCGCGGCGCGCCTGCTCGACACGGGCGATCATCTGCTCGGCCACTGCGGCGTCGGGGCAGCGCATCACATTGCGCTCGATCTCATCTTCGTCGAACACCTGCGCGTGCAGATCCGCGAGTTGCGCCGTCCACGCTACGATCTGGATCCCCGTGCGCGCCAGCAATGCCCTGGCGATCGCGCCACCCGCCACGCGCCCGATCGTTTCGCGCGCACTGCTGCGGCCACCGCCACGATAATCGCGGAAACCATATTTTGCGTCCCAGCTAAAATCGGCATGGCCCGGCCGGTAACTATCCTTGATATTTTCGTAATGGCTGGATTTTGCGTCGGTATTGCGCACCAGCATCCCGATCGGCGCGCCCGTCGTACGTCCTTCGAACACACCCGACAGAATCTCGACCAGATCGGCCTCCTGGCGCGCCGAGGTGACTTTGCTCTGGCCGACGCGCCGCCGGTCGAGATCGCGCTGAACCTGCGCCGTGTCGAGTTCCAATCCCGCCGGGCAGCCATCGACGACACAGCCGACGGTTGGCCCGTGTGATTCGCCCCAGGTGGTGAGCCGAAAGATCTGCCCAAACGTGTTGCCTGCCATGAACGATGCTCCGTTTTCCTCGTATTCATTGGGCTATGCAGCGTTCCTACGGGGTGCGCGGTTTCTTTGCCAATTCCTCGACCACCGCCAGATCACCCGTCAACATTGCGTGCTGCGGCGCGACGCGCAGCGCGTGATTGAGCAACTCGCGCGCGCGATCAAACGTATTGAGCCGCGCATATGCAAGAGCGAGACCGCGCAACAGGTTGATATCGTTGGGATCGCGCGTGCGCGCCTGCTCCCACTCGCGGATCGCCATGTGCCACATGCCGCGATTTTTGTAGGCCACACCGTTGTTGTAATGCGCGGTCGGATCGCCCGCCTGCACGATCGCACGGAAGCGCTCGAGCGGGCCGAGGAAATCGGTCTCGCAGCGCGCCGCCAGTGCCGCCGCACCCAGATGCATCAGGATCAAGCTCGCCAGCATGATCGCCGCCGCAGCGGGCAGCAACGCCAGGATCGGCTGTGGCACCGCAGCGGCGGCTAGCCAGCCCGCGATCCCGGCCGCACCACCCAGCGCCAGCACCAACCCGCCAGCGAGACCGAGCGCGAGCCCGGCACCGATCGCAGCCGTGCGCGCCCAGGGTGTGCGTGCGCGCAATTGCCCGGCCAGCGCCGCCGCGCCCGCCAGCGGCAACAGCAACGCGACCGCCACCGCCAGCACCGCCAGCGGCGAACGCGCGGCCGACGCAGCCGCAAATTGCTGCGCCTGGTATGCCACAAGCGCCAGCAACGCAAACACGACCGCTGTACCCAGCCACCAACCAATACTCAGTTGCCAGATCTGCACCAGCAATCCGTGCGTGCGCGATGGTTTGGCGTGCGGCGTGGCGCGCACCATCAGGCTGGCGCGGCAGGTCGGGCAATCGTGTTGCGTGATCGATGTCTGCGCACCACAGTACGGGCACAACAGTGGGTCATTCACCAGGCGCGCGGGCGCAACGGGCACCGGCCGCGCATCCACAACCGTCGGGCTGACACGCGCATCGGCCACGGTGGGCGTGGGCCGAACATCCGCAACTGTCGGGTCGAAACGTGCGTCGGCCAGCCGTTCGCCCGCGTCGGCCATACGCTCCTCAGCGTGGGCTAGCGCTGCGTCACCATTACTCGTAAGGGGTGCGGGCGGCGTTGCAAGGTACGGATGTTGCGCCAGCAGCCATTCGAGCCCCTGGCGCGCCTGCGGGTGGTCGGGCTGGAGTTCGAGCACATTTTCGAGGCACAGCCGCACGTCCTGCGGGTCTTCGACAACACCCGAGAGCCACAGCCAGGCCTGTGCGTTCTCTTCGTCGGCGGCGACGATCGCCATCAACTGGGCGCGCGCCTCGTC
>JAYUYF010000079.1:0-2101 GCA_043752605.1 Roseiflexaceae bacterium | reverse complement strand
ACCACCTGTACCGGCCGCACGAGTGCTGGGAAGAGCGATTTCAACGACGCGGTATCGTTGGCGCGCGGTAGTGTATCGCGCACAACACTGACGCGCGGCATACCAGACGAGGAGTTATCATGCGCAGACCAGAGAGGCTTCCGCACCGGGCGCGGACGCTCGCCTGGCTGATACCAGCGCTGGCGCTGGTACTGGCGGGCTGTGGCAACCTGCCCTATTCCACCACCACGGTCTACGGGGATCATGCGCGTCGCATCTATGAATTGATGGTGCCGGTCTTCTGGATGGCGCTCGGTGTTTTTGTTATCGTGGAGGGCATGTTGCTCTACACAATTTTGCGCTTTCGGCGTGGCCGCAACCAGAACATGCCTGCGCAGGTACACGGCAATACACAGGTCGAGATTATGTGGACGATCGCGCCCGCGCTGGTCGTGCTGGTCGTCGCGGTGCTGACGTTCCGCACGCAGGCGGCCAATTCACAAATTCCCAACAACGCGATGCAGGTACGCGCGATCGGGCACCAGTGGTGGTTCGAGTTCCGCTATCCGCGCCAGGGTGTCGATGGCGAAGAGTTGGTCACCGCCGCCGAAATGTACATTCCTGTTGGGCGGCCGGTGGCAGTCACGCTCGAAGCAACCGATGTCATCCATAACTTCTGGGTGCCAAAGCTGGCGGGCAAAACCTACATGATCCCGGGCAAGACCAACTTTATCACCTTCACCGCCGAGGCGCCCGGCATCTACCGCGCGGTCTGTGCTGAGTTCTGCGGCGAGGCTCACGCGCTGATGCGCTTCCGTGTTGTTGCGTTGCCGGTCGAAGAATACGACCGCTGGGTGGCCCAGAAAAATATTCCGCCTGCGGCTCCGGCGGAGGCGGCGGGCGATGTCGGGCGTGGCCAGGCAATCTTCCTCGACGCGAAGAAACAGTGTATCAGCTGCCACGCGGTGAGCGGTACCAATGCCAAGGGCGTAGTCGGGCCAAACCTGACGTACTATGGCAGTCGGCTGACGATCGGGTCGGGCATCCTGCCGTACTCGACCGAGCACCTGACGCGTTGGATGAACGAGGCCTATGCGATCAAGCCGGGCAACCTGATGAGCCGGGTTATTACAAAAGAATGGATCGCACAGAATCTCAACCAGCAAGAGATCGCCGATCTGGTCGCTTATCTGGATAGTATGAAAGTTTCGGTAGCACTGCCACCCGAACGATAAGGAGACGCAATGGCAATCGCATCCGAGCCAGTGCGGCCGGTCGCAGCGCCGCCCGCACTGGCTCACGGGCCAAGTGGGCTGGCGGGGTGGCTCAGCACGGTCGATCACAAGCGGATCGGCATCATCTACATCATCAGCGCCTTTGTCTTCTTTGTCATCGGTGGCATCGAGGCGCTGCTGATCCGCGTGCAGCTCGGCACCCCCGAGAACACGTTTCTGACGCCCAATGTCTACAATCAAATGTTTACGATGCACGCCACCACCATGGTATTCCTCGCGATCATGCCGCTGAATGTCGGCCTGGGAAACTACATCGTGCCGCTGATGATCGGCGCGCGCGATATGGCCTTCCCACGGCTCAACGCGCTGAGCATCTGGTCGTTCATCCTCGGTGGGTTGATGCTCTACACAAGCTTTGTCTCGGGTGGCGCACCGGCTGCGGGCTGGTTTTCCTACGCGCCGCTCTCCGAAAAGCCGTACTCGCCCACGTTTGGTGTCGATTTCTGGATCCTCGGTTTGTTGCTCACCGGTGTGGCATCGATCGCGGGTGGCTTGAATTTTATTGTCACCATCCTCAATATGCGCGCGCCCGGGATGCGGCTCAACCGTATGCCGCTGTTTGTCTGGATGCAGCTAATCGTGGCGTTCATCCTGGTGTTCGCCTTCCCGCCGCTCACGGTGGCACAGATCGAGTTGTTCTTCGACCGCAACTTTGGCACACGCTTCTTCTTACCCGCGCAGGGCGGTGATGCCGTACTCTGGCAACATCTGTTCTGGTTCTTTGGTCATCCCGAAGTCTACATCCTGATTTTGCCGACGATGGGCATCATTTCCGAGACGCTGCCGACGTTCTCGCGCAAGCCAATCTTTGGCTACTCGTTTGTGGC
>JAYUYF010000078.1:0-2111 GCA_043752605.1 Roseiflexaceae bacterium | reverse complement strand
AGTTCATCCGGTGGGGTGGACGTAGGTTCAGCGGCAGAGCGCGTATCGTTCATCGGTTGCGGCCCAGAGCTGTATGCTATGTATACCATCGGCCTGCTGCCCGCAGGCAGCTACTTGCATACATAGCATACGCACGAAACCAGACCACTACACGGACGTTGGCGGCGCGGCCAGATATTCGGCAACACCCGCCGGTGCAATCGCGGTTGCATCGGGTGCAAACGCAGTGGCACACGCCGCGCAGTATTGCATCGTATCGCGGCGCGCGCGCGCCTGTTTGCGCCGTTCTTTAGCGAGTGCGTACTTGATCGCCCCCTGAATATGCCGGTAGGTAAACCAGGCAAAGATTACCGTAAAAACCGCCATAAACACGATGATCCCGGCAAATGCCGAGTCCTCACGGATCAGCACACCCACAATTGGCCCGCTGATGGCACGTGTGCGCAATTCGGCCACCCCGGACGTGATAACCGCAGCGATGATCGAGACGCTCGACGCGATAAAAAATGGTAAACATCCGAGTTGCCCGCGCAGTGCCACGCCGGGTGGCAGCGCAAACGCCGCACGGAGTTCGGGGGCTGTTGTGGTGTCATCCGCGAGTGTTGCCAGCGGCTGCAGCACGGTGCCGCAGCGCGGGCATGATGCGATCGGTTGTTGCATACTGTTCCTTGTCCCAGCCAGGCTATCCTATGCGATCCGCCAGCGCGATTCGTCGCTCGCGGCTGCGGCGTCGATCGCGGCGCGCCGCGCTTCGAACCCACTGCGGCCAAGCAGCGCGTATGTCGCCACTTTGCCCGCCTCGACGCCCGGCTGGTCAAAAGCATTGATGTCGAGCAATTCGCCGGCGATCGCGGTCTGCATCTCGAAGATCATAAAGAGCTGACCGAGGGTAAAGGCGTTGATCTCAGGCAGCGTGAGCGTCATACTCGGGCGGCCCGCCTCGCGCAGCGCGATCGCCGTCGCACGCTGCTCAGCCTGGATGAGTTCATCGAATGTATGCCCGCCGAGATACGAGACGCCCTCAAGATCGGTGTAGCCGTGCGGGATCGTCAGCGGCTCGCCGTAGCTATCTACCGCCAGAAAGGTAAACAGCTTGTCGACCGGGCCTTCGGTATACAGCTGCACCTGCGAGTGCTGATCCGTCGCGCCCAGTGCCGCCACAGGTGTGGTGCCACGATGCACGATATTGCCCTGCCGATCGACACGCTTGCCCAGGCTCTCGGCCCACAGCTGCGCAAACCAGGCCGCGACATCTTTGAGCCGGTTGGCATACGGCATCAGCACGGTAATGTTCTTGCCCTGTTCGGCCAGCAGATGATTGATGATCGCGCCGAGCGCCGCCGGGTTGCGCAGCGGGTCGGGGTTGCGCGCGATCTCGTAGCCGTAGGCCGCGCCCGCCAGCAATGCACGAATATCGACGCCGGTGATCGCCGCCGAGAGCAGGCCGACGGTTGTCAGCACCGAGAAGCGCCCGCCGACTTTTGGCGGCAGATCAAACATCTTCCAGCCCTCGCGCTCGCCAATCTGGCGCGTAAAGCCCGCAGACGGATCGGTGGTCAGCACGATATGATCCTTCAGCCGATCCTCGCCGATGCGCCTGGCCAGCAGATCGCGGATGAACAGAAACGACGACATGGTCTCGGCCGTCGTGCCGCTCTTGCTGATGACATTAAACAACGTGCGCTCGGGATTGAGCGCCGCGAGCAGGCCCCGATTGAGATCGGGGTCGGAGTTGTCGATGACAAACAACTGTGGCCCGGCACGCCGTTCGCGTGGCAGCAAGTTGTAAAACGGCGGGTTGAGTGCGGTCTGCACAGCGTTGTTGCCCAGCGCGCTGCCACCAATACCGAGCACGACAAACGCATCGTAGCGGGCGCGTGCCTCGGCAGCGTAGGCTTCGATCGCGGTTACATCCTGTGCGGGCAGATCGGGCCAGCCCAGATCGCTCCGGCGCGCGTCGAGCGCGGCCACCGCAGCGGCGGTCCGCGGCGCGATCGCCTCGATCGCCGCTGCCGTCAGGCCGTGTGTCCCGATCGCGTGCTGCATCACATTGTTGGCATCGAGCCGGATCCGCATCGATGATCGCCAGCCTTCGTCGTTGATCAGCATCT
>JAYUYF010000077.1:0-2112 GCA_043752605.1 Roseiflexaceae bacterium | reverse complement strand
GCGGCCAACGGTGCTGGTATCGTCGTCGGGGGTCGATTATTATGGCCCGCACGGCGACGAGATCATCGATGAACAGGCCGCAGCCGGCAGCGGGTTTCTCTCGCAGGTCTGTGTGGCGTGGGAGGCCGAGGCGCAGCGTGCGGCCGAGCTGGGTGTGCGCGTGGCGATGTTGCGCACCGGGATCGTGCTCGACAAAGACGAGGGTGCGCTGGCCAAACTGTTGCCGCCCTTTACCCTTGGCCTCGGTGGTCCGGTGCCGCCCGGCACGCAGTGGTGGTCGTGGATCCACCGTGATGATATCGTCGGGCTGTATCTGTTGCTGCTCGATGATCCGCGCGCGCAGGGGCCGTTCAATGGTACTGCACCACAACCCGAGCGCAACCGCGATTTTAGCACCACGCTCGGGCAGGTACTGGGCCGCCCGGCGCTGATCCCAACACCGCTGTTTGCGCTCGATCTTGCGCTCGGCGAACTGGCGCGGCCACTCCTCGTCGAGAAGCAGCGCGCGCTGCCGCAAAAAGCGCTCGCGCTGGGCTATACCTTTCGTTTCCGCACGCTTGAACCTGCATTGCGCGATTTGCTCCGCGCGGAATGACGCGAGATCCCGGATCGGGGCGGATCCCGGATCGGGGGGCCTGTACGGACGCGGCATGCTGCGTCCCGCCGCGATCCCGGGTCGGCGCGGATCTCAAATCGGCGGCTGAAGCCCGCCGCTGGAGGTATGGTTATGAAACGTCGGATTGCTCTGTTGCTTGTTGTACCGCTGGGTGCATTCACGATTGCCTGTGGTGGGCTGCCGCTGCCGTTTGGCAACCGGAGTGCTGCCGCCACGCCAACGGCGCAACCGCGCAGTGCCGCGCCGACGGCCGCAGTGCCGCCCACGCCGCTGCTGACGGCGGCACCGTTGCCCAGCCGTGCATCCGCGCCGACGATCGGCCCGGAGGTGACCGGCGCGCTCGATGCGCAACAGCAGATTCTTGTCGAACTCTACCGGCGCGTGGGCCCGGCCGTCGTCAGTATCGATGTCTCGATGGCGCACCCGGCGATGGATGATGCGAGCGCGCCAGGCGATATTACCGTCTCGCTCGGGTCGGGGTTTTTGTTTGATGACCAGGGCCATATCGTCACCAACCAGCACGTGATCGAAGATGGTGGCACGTTTCAGGTGCGCTTCAGCGATGGTACGATCGTCCCGGCGCGGGTCATCGGTAGTGATGTCGGCAGCGATCTGGCGGTGATCAAAGTCGACTCGTTGCCCGCTGATGCCGCGCCGCTCACGCTGGGTGATGCGCGTGCGGTGGCGGTCGGACAGACCGCAATTGCGATCGGCAACCCGTTTGGTCTGCAAAATACCATGACGGTCGGGATCGTCTCGGGTATTGCGCGCAGCCTTGAGGGGCAGGCCACGCAGCGCGGGACGTTTCGCATCCCGAACGTGATCCAGACCGATGCGGCGATCAATCCGGGCAACTCGGGCGGGCCGTTGCTCAACATCCGTGGCGAGGTGGTGGGCGTAAATACGGCCATCCGTAGTGAATCGGGCTCGTTCGAAGGGATCGGCTACGCGGTACCCGCCAGCACCGTTGGCCGGGTGGTGCCGGCGCTGATCAGCAGCGGGCGCTATGAGCACCCGTGGATCGGGATCGGGATGCGTGATGTCGAGCCGCAGATGGCCGAGCGCTTCGATTTTGCCGCCGCTCAGGGCGTGCTAATCACCGAGATCGTGCCGGGTGGGCCAGCTGACCGCGCCGGGCTGCGCAGTGGGACGCAGGAGGCCGAATTTGCTGGCCGCCCGATCGCCCCTGATGCCGATATCATCATCGCGATCGATGGCCAGCGCGTGCTCGATAGCGATGCGCTGGTGAGCTACATCGAACTCGAAACCAGCGGCGCACAGACGGTAGTCTTCAGCGTGTTGCGTGGTGGCCAGCAGATCGATATTCCGCTGGTGCTGGGCACCCGGCCGCGCGAATGATAACCTATTACACTTTTCACAAGATTCCCCCTTGCTGGTGCGAATTGACGTGATCGGGGTGTTGACCCACATGTACGGGTGTGGTATGATAGCGGTGTTTTACCATGTCTCGCAAATCGGTGTGTGTGCTGCCTGGC
>JAYUYF010000076.1:0-12614 GCA_043752605.1 Roseiflexaceae bacterium | reverse complement strand
TGGCACTCGGCATGCGCGATGCGGTGGATGCGATCAATTTGACCGACAATCAGCGTGGTCTGGGCCGCATGTCGGCGCTCGGCGCCGGGATGATCGTGCGCCAGCTCGGCATCGAGCCGATCGTGCAGATGACTTGCCAGCACCGCAACCGGATCGCGTTGCAGGCCGATGTGCTCAGCGGGAGTGCCTGTGGTATCGACAATTACTTGTGCATGACGGGTGATCATCCAAAAATTGGTGATCACCCCGATGCGAAGAACGTACTTGATGTCAATTCGTTCCAGTTGATCAAGATGTTGCGCACGATGCGCGATGCGCAGACGTTTACATCGGGTACGGCGCTGAGCGAGGCACCGCGCTACTGTGTGGGCGGCGTAGCCAACCCAAATATCGAGCGGGTGACGCGGCTTGAGCGCAAGGTTGAATTTGGTGCCGAGTTCATCCAGACGCAGATCATCTTTGATGTCGAGCGCTTTGCCGAGTGGATGCGCGACGTGCGCGCCGCCGGGCTCCACCAGCAGGTGCCGATCATGGCGGGTGTGATGATCATCAAATCGGCAGCATCGGCGCGCTTCTTGCGTGATCACCTGCCGGGCTCACGCGTGCCCGAGCGGATCATCGATCGCTTCGAACACGCCGCAGACCCGGAGCACGAGGGTATTGCGGTCGCCGCCGAGTTATGCGAGACCTTACTCGGCATCGAAGGTGTGCGCGGCATTCATCTGATGTCGGTCGGTTGGACAAAATCCATCCCGCGTGTTGTGGCGCGGGCCGGGTTGTTGCCGCGCCCACCCGCACCACCCGAGCCAGATCGTGATCTGTAGGGACGAAGCGTGTGCTTCGTCCTGGGGCGAGGACACCCATGCGCGTGATGCAATATTGTCGGGCAGTGTCGGGACGAAGCATGTGCTTCGTCCTGGGGCGAGGACACCCATGCGCGTGATGAAATTTGGCGCGGCCACCGTGAGCGAGGTCGCGCGGCTGCGTGAGGTGACGCGGCTGGTCAAGCAGAGCGCCGATGAAGGCCAGAAGCCGGTGATCGTCTGCGCCGCGCTGCCGGGCGTCACCAATGCGCTGATCGGCGCGGCGCGCGCTGCGGCGCGTGGCAACGAAGATGAGGCCAGCGCCGCCCGCCGTACGCTCTGGCATCGCCACCGCACGCTCGCCGAACACCTGATCGATGATCCGTGGGAACGCGAGACGCTGTACCACGAATGGGCCGAGTTACTGCGCCAGTACGACCGCATCACGCGCGCGGTGGCGACGCTCGGCGAGCACTCGCCGCGCAGCATCGATGCGGTGGCTGCGATCGGCGAGCGTTTTGTCATCCACCTGATCGCCACCGCGCTGCGCCGCCAGGGTGTGGCTGCGCGTACGATCGACGCCGGTGAATTGCTGATCACCGACGACCACTTTGGGCACGCGCACGTGTTGCTCGAAGAGAGTTTCCAACGCATCCGCGAACGGCTGCCGCCGACGCTCAAATCGGGGATTGTGCCCGTGATCACCGGCTACATCGGGGCCACCCGCAGCGGCGCACCCACGACCCTCGGGCGTGGTGGTGGCGATTACAGCGCAACGCTGCTCGGCGCAGCGCTCGGCGCGGATGTGGTCGAGATCTGGGGCGATGTCGATGGGCTGCTCACCGCCGATCCAAAGATCGTGCCCGAGGCGCGTGCGCTCGACCGGCTGACGTATCACGAGGCGGCCGAGATCGCAGCACTGGGCGGTGAGGTGCTCCACCCGCAGACGCTGACGCCACTGGCCGGGCGCGGTATTCCGCTGCTGCTCCGCAATCTGCTGGCACCGTCTGCGCCCGGTACGCGCGTCACCGATGCCGTCGACGGCGCTGCGCGGCCAGCGCGTGCGATTGTCTCGGCGCGCGAACTCAGCCTGCTGCGCCTCAGCGCGCGCCCGCTCGCACCCGACCAGAGCTGGTCATCCGATCTGGTCGCGCGCGCGCTGATGCTGCTCCGTACCGATGGTGTCGAAATTCTGAGCGCATCGCAGAGCTTTAGCGAGCGTAGCCTGGCGATCGCGGTGCGCGCCGCTGATGATGCCTTCGCGCGCAATCTGCTCGCTGAAGCCTTTGCTGCCGAGATCGCCAGCAATGCCCTGCACCCGCCGAGCGTCACGACACCCGTGGCGTTTGTCGCGGTCGTCGGCGCGGGCGGGGCCGATCTCATCCCTACCACGCTCATGTCGCTCGGCCGCTCGGGCGCGCATACCCTGTATCTCGCACAGGGGTCGGCATCGGCATCGGTGGTCTGTATTCTTCCGGAAGCACAGGTCGAACTGGTCGTGCGTCAGCTGCACGCCGATCTGGAATTATAAGGCGTGTGCATGCTCGATCGCAATCTTGACCGCTCCATTGACAAAGTGAGCTACCAGACACGCGCCGCCGTGCTGCAAGAGCGGCTCTACAACGCCGAACGCGCGCGGATCGAGGCGCGCCTGCCGGTGCTACTGGTCTTCGAGGGCTGGGCCGGAACGACGATCGTGCCGACGATCAGTACCCTCACGCGCCGCCTCGATCCACGCGCGGTGCGGGTGCATTCGATCGCGCCGCCCACCGCCGCCGAACACGGCTTCCCCTGGCTCCAGCGCTTCTGGCTGCGCACCCCCGCCGCTGGCGAGCTGGCACTGTTCGAGCGCTCCTGGTACCGCGAGCTGGTGACCGCGCGCTTGCGTGGCGATCTGAGCGCGGCGGCGTGGGCGGCGCGCTGCGATGAGGTGGCGGTATTCGAGCGCCAGCTTGCGGATGATGGCACGATGATCATGAAATTCTGGCTGCAGATCGGCCACGATGAACAACGCCAACGCATGCGCCGCCTGCGCCGCGACCCGCTGACCGCATGGCAGGTGACGGCCGCCGACCGCTGGCAGCTGCGTCATCATCGCCGTGTCGCGGCGGTCGCCGAGGATCTGCTGACGCGCAGCTCGCTACCACACGCGCCCTGGATCGTGATCCCCGCCACCAGCCCGCGCTACGCGCGAATCAGCGTGCTCGAGATGGTCGTCGAGGAACTCGAGCGCCGCCTCGGCCGCCGCCCGGCCTATGAGCTGCCCGACGGTGAAGATTGCTATGATGATATCGGCGTATCGCACCGCGCGACCGAGGTGCCGGTCATGCCAGCGCAGCCGCACCCGGCGCTACTGCCCGCGTTAGCGCTCGCTGCTGCGCCGCCCGTGCTGGCGCGCGCCGATCTCAGCCAGCAGCTGAGTACACATACCTACACCCGCAAGCTCAGCCGGCTGCAGGCGCGGCTCCATCTGCTCGGGCTCGAAGTGGTGCGCCGCCAGCGACCGGTGGTGCTGGTCTTCGAGGGCTGGGACGCGGCGGGCAAGGGCGGGGCGATCCAGCGGCTGGTCGAGATCCTCGATCCGCGCGCCTACATCGTGCACGCGATCGCCGCACCCGCTGGTGAAGATCGTCAGCATCACTATCTGTATCGGTTCTGGCGGCGGCTGGCTCCGCGTGGTACGATGACGATCTTCGATCGGTCGTGGTATGGGCGCGTACTGGTCGAGCGCGTCGAAGGGTTCGCCCGACCCGATGCCTGGCAGCGCGCCTACGCCGAAATCAACGAATTCGAACGGCAACTGGTGGATGATGGCGCATTGATCTGCAAGTTCTGGATGCATATCTCGCCCGAAGAACAATTACGCCGCTTCGAACGCCGCCAGGGTATTCGCCACAAAGCATGGAAGCTGACCGATGAAGACTGGCGCAACCGGGCAAAATGGAGCGAGTACGAGCAGGCTGCCGATGCGATGATCGCGCGGACATCGACTGCAATCGCCCCGTGGACGATCGTCGAGTCGGAAGACAAACTGTTTGGCCGAATCAACGTGCTGCGTACTCTCGTGCGCCGCCTCGAGAGCGAGCTGGGCCGCGTCCAGCTGAAAGGATGACCGATGCGTCTTTCGGAAGATAAAGTACGCCGCGTGGCCGAACGGCTGCACGATGAACTCGAACAGCGCGAATTACTGGCCTACAAAGAGCGCGCGGGTGTCAAACCGGGCGCCGGTCGCGCTGCACGCGTCAAGGCAATCTTTGATTTTATCATCGCCGATCTTGTGCGCGAGGCCGATGTTGATACTGAAGTCGAACGCATCCTGGCGACCTACTCGCGCGAGCTCAAAGGCACCGAGCGCGATGTGCTGTTTCGCAAACATAAAGAGGAAGTTGCCCGCAAAATGGGCTATACGATCTGACGATCCGGTCACGACCCGCGTCTCACGCGCGGCCGGTTTCGCAGCACGGCGATCACGTGACGCTGGCGTAGATCTCGGCGGTGCGCGCGGCGGTGGCATGCCACGAAAACTGCGCAGCACGCGCCAGGGCCCGCGCACGCAGTGTGCCGCGCAGTGTATCGTCGGTCACGACGCGCCGGATCGCCGCCGCGAATGCGGCCGGGTCTGCGACGTTGGTGGAGTACCCGGCGTCGCCTACTACCTCGGGGAGCGCTGAGTGGCCACCGCACACCACCGGTGTCCCGCACGCCAGCGCTTCCAGCGGCGGCAGCCCAAACCCCTCATAGCGCGACGGCAGCACAAAGCAGACCGCACCACTCAGCAGCGCCGCAAACACGGGCTGCGGCAGGCTGCCAGTGAGCAGCGCGCGCGGCGGCACGGCACCCGCCAGCGCTGATGTGCTGCCCACTACCACCAGCGTCTGGTCGCGCAGGTCTGCCCGCTGCCATGCGTCGAGCAGCCCGCCCAGGTTCTTGTGCGGCCGACTGTTGGCGGTGGCCACAATATATGATCCGCTGATGCCAAGCCGATCACGCATCCGCTGGATGTCGAGCGCAGATTGTGGGACAAATCCGGCATCAGCCGCCAGTGGTGTCACGCTGATGCGCGCGGGGTTGATGCCAAAGCTGTGCTGCAGGTCGCGGGCGGCGCTCGCCGAGATCGTGATGATCCGGTCGGCGGCGCGTGCTGCGAGCCGCGAACAGACCTCGAACGCCAGCCGCGCGCGCACGGCGACGTGCTGCGGGAAGCGCCGCGGGATCACATCATACAGCGTGACGACCGTCGGGCACGGTAGATCCGTATAGGGCATGACATAATACGGGGCATGGAAGCAATCGGGGCGTAGCGTGCGCAGCAGGCGTGGGAGCGCGCGTTGTGCGCCGGGCGCAAACGGGCCACCCGCGATCGTGGCGACTGCCACCTGCGGCAGTGCCAGTAATCCGGCCAGATCGTGCAGCGTGGTGTGCTGGCCACGCGTGGTGATCAGCGTCAACCGCAGATCTGTGCGCTGTGCGAGTGCCGCCGCGAGCGACACAACATAACGACCAATGCCAGGAAAGTGATCGGTCGCGCAGCGTGCGTCGAGCACAATGTGGCGTGCGTTTGCGATGATGCAGTCTCCCCGCTATAATACAGTGTGAACCAGACGCGCGATCGGTCAGCGCGCGGTGCAGTATACCCCGGCCAGGATAAGGACACGCGCGATGAGCGACACGCTCCAGTTATTTTCTAAAGAAGAGGCGCTCAGTCACGCGCCACGGTCATCGCGCGATAGTACGCCGCGTGATCGGCGCTATTACGTCTGGACTGTCGGCTGCCAGATGAATGTCTCCGATTCCGAGCGGCTCGAGGCCGCCTTGCAGGGTGTGGGCTATGCGCCCGCCGATGCACCCGCCGATGCCAGCTTTATTGTACTCAACTCGTGCAGTGTGCGCGCATCGGCCGAAGAGCGGATCATCGGCAAGCTGAGCGAATTGCAGCGCGTCAAGCGCGAGCGGCCCGATACGCAGGTGGTGCTGTGGGGTTGTATGGTCGGCCCAGACAACCAGTCGATCTTCCGCGAGAAACTGCCGATGGTCGATCACTTTGTCTCGCCCTCAGCGGTCGATGAAGTCGTCGCCCTCGCCCCGCATTCACTGTACCAGCTCGATGAGCCCGCGCTGCCGGTGGCAGACTGGCGCACGCCGCCGGTCTCGGTGCACGTGCCAATTCAGTACGGCTGCAATATGAGTTGCGCCTTTTGTGTCATCCCGTTGCGGCGCGGCAAAGAGCGCTCGCGCTCGCTTGAAGAACTGGTCGATGAGACCAGCCGGATCATCGCGCGCGGGGCAAAAGAGATCACGCTGCTGGGTCAGATTGTCGATAGCTGGGGCCACGATCTGCCGGGGCGGCCCGATCTGGCCACGCTGCTACGCGCGGTACACGCGGTACCTGGTTTGCAACGGCTGCGGTTTCTCACGTCGCATCCGGCCTGGATGACCGACCGGCTGATCGCCACGATCGCCGAGTTGCCGCGCGTGATGCCCGAGATCAATCTGCCGGTACAATCGGGCAGCGATGCGATCCTCAAGATCATGCGGCGTGGCTACACCGCAGATCGGTACCGCACACTGGTCGGCAAGATCCGCAGCGCGATGCCGCACGTCGCGATGGTGACCGATATCATCGTCGGGCACCCGGGCGAGACGGATGCCGATTTTGCCGAGACCATGCAGCTGATCGCGGATATCCAGTTCGACAAAGTCCACATCGCGGCATACTCGGCACGGCCGGGCACTCGGGCGGGCGAGATGGAGCAAGACCCGGCGCTGGCGATCCCCGAGGCCGAGAAGCAACGCCGCCGCGTTGCGCTCGAAGCCGCACAGGAGCAGATCGCCACCGCGCGCAACGCCACCCTGCGTGGGGCCACGGTCGAGGTGCTGGTCGAGGGCGAGCACAAGGGCAAGTGGCGCGGGCGCAGCCCGGGCAACAAGCTGGTGTTCTTCGCCGATGCGCGCGACCGCAGGGGTGAACTTGTACAGGTGCATATCGATGATACCGGGCCGTGGTCGCTGCGGGGGACGCTCATGAACGGCGACGCGTGACCGCAGCCAGCACTTCATCCATTCCGCGGCGGCGGCTCGCCCTCGACATGATCCTCGACGGCGCGCTGATTCTCATCGCCCTCTTATCGCTCAGCGCGTTGCTGATCAGCGCGATTGTACGGATACGCGCGGCTCAGCAGGGTATCGTGTTACCTGCCGATCTGCAGCAACTCGATCAGGCGCTGCAGCTGCGGCTGATCGGCGTTGATGGTTTTCTCGCCTACATCGTGCTGCAAAATCTTATTTTTGTGGCGGTTCCTGTGGTGCGGACGCGTATTGTGCGCCGCGAATCGCTGGCCACACTTGGGCTGACGCTGCGCCGCCCGCTGCGGATGGTCGGCTACGGTCTGGTAGCGGGCATCGTACTGCTGGCGGTCAATATCGTCCTTGGGCTAATCTTTGCCGGTCTCGGCGTCCGCCAGAATCAGCGCGCGCAGTATCCGCTGTTTGCGGGCGATTACACGGGCCAGTTCCTGTTTGGGTTAGCAGTGGCGACGGTCGTGCCTTTTGGTGAGGAGGTGCTGGCGCGCGGCTATATTCAGAGTACGCTCGCACGGCTAGTACCACACGCGCTCGGGCGCTGGCTGGCGATCATTGGCTCGGCACTCGTATTTGCCAGCGCACATCTGGCATCTGCGAGCGAGGGCGTCATTGCGGTGGTGGTCAGCACGTTCTGGATCGGGCTTGCGCTCGGCTGGATCCGCCAGCGCACCGGCAGCCTGCTGCCAACGATCGTCGCGCACGGGGTCAACAATGCGGTTGCGGTCAGCGCTGCGATTTTTTGTGCCAACAATGCTGAGATCTGTCGCCGTGCTGCGGGCGGCTGATCACATTTGGTCATAAACACGTTTTGAAAATATGGTACACTACGGCGGCCCGAAAAGGCTGCGGTGGTACCAACTGAGGGAGCCCAATTTGACCAGGCAAGACGACAAAATTCGGCTGCGGCGTCGCCTGCGGGGCCAGGCCGTCGAACAGGCAGCGAGCAATCGTTGGGAAGAGGCCGTCACGACGAACCAGCAGTTGATCACACTCGGTGAAGACACCGATACCTTCAACCGGCTTGGCAAGGCGCTCTTTGAACTCAATCGGCTCGCCGAATCGCGTGATGCATACCAGCGTACGCTGCGCATGATGCCCAATAACCCGATCGCCAAACGCAACGTCGACCGGATCGAGGATCTGATCAGCCGCTCGGCTGATGCGCCGCGGAAGCTCAACCGGCAAATTATCGACCTGCGGCTGTTCATCACCGAAACGGGCAAAAGCGCACTGACGACGCTTGTCGAGGTGACACGCAGCCCGGTGCTGGCATCGCTGGTGATGGGTGAGAAGGTCGCACTGCGTGTTGACGGCAAATCGGTGTATGTGGCCGATAGCACCGGCACCCAGATTGGGCGCGTCGAGCCACGGCTTGCGCAGCGGCTGATCGACCTGTTGCAAAGCGGTAATCGCTATGCAGCCGCGATCGCCTCTGTTGATGGCACGACGATCCGGCTGCTGTTACGCGAGACCTACCAGGATCCCAGCCAGCGTGCGCGCGTGTCGTTCCCTGGGACGCTCGGTGCCAGCGCCCTGCGCGGTGGCTTTGTCGGCGGTATCCAGTACGATGAGTATAACGAAGATGACTCCGGCGATGATGATGCCGCCGACGAACGTGATGAGGTTGAGGAAGAGCCCTTTGGCAACGAAGAGGAAGAGCTCGGCCTCGATGACATCGAACAGGGTATCGGCGACGACGACGATATCAACGAGGAGTAGCCCGCGGTTGCATCGCGCTCGTAAAACGCATATACTTGAGCCGGGTGGTGATTGCCGCCCGGCTCTTTTTTCTCCAGAGGAGTGTGTATGGACCTCCAGATCGATGAAAAGGGCAAGTTCTTCACTCCGCGCATCAGCAAGGATGCGGTTTCGGCGTTTGTGCTCACCAGCGAGCATCTGATCGTCGGCTCGATTTATGCCCGCCCTGGCACACGATTGACGGATGAAATGAACAGCGATACCTCGCCGTTCTTGCCGATCACCGATGCGGCGGTCTACCGGCGGGGTGATGAAGTGCTGTTGTACAACACCGATTTCTTACTCGTTGCGTATCATCGGGTGCATGTGCTGATCGAATACGATACGCTGGCCGAGATCCGCCCGGCGCTCTGGCAGCAGGGGCGCGCCGATCTCGAACCGCAACCACACATCTCGGATGATATTCTGCGCGTGAACGAGCGTGGCAAGTTCTTCTCGGTGCGGGTGCCAAAAGATGCGATGCCGACCATGATCCGCACGGCGGCACACACGATCGTGGGCTACTTTCACATGCGCCCGGATCGGCGGCTACGCGATGAACTGAACGAGGCTCGTACCCGCTTTCTGCCCGTCACCGACGCACGGATCTACGACGCTGACACGCTCGCCTATCACGCTGGTTTTGCGCTGGTGGCAGCCGGTCAAATCGAACTCATCGCACCGTACGAGACGATCAACCCGGCGATGGCGCAGTGCTGGGCGAGCGCGCTCGATATCGAGGCCCACCAGTGACCGCGCCCCCGGCACTGCCACTGTTCCCCGCCGAGGCAACATCGATCGAGACGACCGGGCTGAGCTTTGGTTTTCTCAGCGATCTGGTGCTAAAGCTGGTTTACTTCACGGGCAACATCACTGCCCAGCAGATCGGCGATGCGATTTGCCTGCCATTTTATGGCGTGCTCGATAAGGTGCTCGAGTTCCTCAAGCTTGAGGAATATCTGGACATTGTTGGCTCGCAGGGTGGCTTTAGCGAGCGCTCGTTTCAGTATGTGGTGGCGGCCAAGGGGCGCAGCAAAGTCTACGAGGTGCTCGATCGTTCGCAGTATGCCGGCCCGGCACCGGTGACACTCGATGCGTATGTGGCGATGACGCAGCAACAGTCCATTGGCAGTCTGGTCGTCGATTCGAGCAAAGTGCGCGCCGCATTCGCACATATTGTCGTCAACGACCGCATGCTCGACCGGATCGGCCCGGCCGCCAATTCGTCACGCTCGCTGTTTCTCTATGGGCCACCCGGCAATGGCAAAACCACGATCGCCGAGGGGATCGCAAATATGCTCGGCGGAGCGATCCTGGTGCCCTACGCGGTCGAAGTCGATGGCCATATCATTAAGGTCTACGATCCGCTCAATCACGAGCCGATCCCGATGCCGCCGGCCACGCCAGCGGCAACGCAACCGGGCCGTGCGCCCGAAGACCCCTCGCAGGTTGATCAGCGCTGGGTGCTGTGCAAACGGCCACAGGTGGTGGTGGGTGGCGAGTTAATCCTCGACCAACTCGAGCTGATCTTTGACCCCATTTCCAAGGTCTACGAAGCGCCGTACCAGATGAAAGCCAACGGCGGTTTGTTTCTGATCGACGACTTTGGCCGCCAGAAGTGTCGCCCGCAGGATCTGCTCAACCGCTGGATCGTCCCGCTCGAAAAGAAAGTCGATTATCTCGCGCTGCAGACCGGCAAAAAGATCCAGATGCCGTTTGACCTGCTGATCGTCTTCTCGACAAACCTCTCGCCGCAGGATCTGGTCGATGATGCCTTTTTGCGGCGCATCCGGCATAAAATCGAAGTCCCCAATCCCTCGCCGGATGAGTTTCGCGAAATCTTCCGCCGTGTGGCGACGGCGAAAAAGATCCCGTACAGCGATGAAGGGCTGCGCTATTTGCTGCTCGATCGTTATAAACGTGATGCGCGCGAATTACGATCGTGCCACCCGCGTGATCTGTGCGACCAGATTCTGGATGAAGCCCGCTACCGCAGCGCAGCGCCCGACATGAGCCGTGAGCTTCTTGATCGGGCCTATGACGCCTACTTCGTCAAGTTGACGTAAGGAGTTTCCCATGTCGTTGCTCAAACGTATTGGCAGCACATCATCGACAAACGAGACACCGGCTGCTGCGGCGACACCGGCTGCCAACGGCGGGTTGGCGGCGAGCGTCCAGGCGGCAGTGCCGGGTGCGAACGATGTCTCACCGATGCGCATGCTCGAGATGTCGCTCTGGATCGTCGATCGCATTCAGGGCAGCCTCGGCACACAATCCGATCTGAAACGCACACCCGAGACCGAACGCCTGCTGCAGGAGCGCTTTGCCACATTTTATCGGCAGACGGGCGTGACGCTCGACGACTCAGCCACGCGCCATCTGTACGATATGGTGATGGACGAACTGTTTGGCTTTGGCCCGATCGAGCCACTCTTGCGCGACGAGGCCGTGACCGAAGTGATGGTCAATGGGCCAAAGATGGTCTATATCGAGCAGCGCGGCAAAATCACACTCTCTGAGGCCAAATTTGTCAACGACGAGCACGTGCTCAAGGTGATCGACCGGATCATCCGGCCGCTTGGTCGCCGCGTGGATCGCAAGTGGCCGATGGTCGACGCGCGCCTGCCTGACGGTAGCCGCGTCAATGCGATCATCCCGCCCTGCTCAATCGACGGGCCGACGATCACGATTCGTAAGTTTTCGAAGAAGCGGCTGCAGATCTCGGATCTGGTGCGCTTTGGCTCGATGACCAACGAGATGGCCGAATTCCTGCGCGCCTGTGTCGTCAGCAAGCTCAATATTGTGGTCGCGGGCGGCACCGGCAGCGGCAAGACCACGCTGCTGAACGTGCTCTCAAACTTTGTCCCCGAAGACGAGCGGATCGTGACGATCGAAGATAGCGCCGAGCTCAACCTCGCGCAGGATCACGTGGTGCGACTCGAGGCCAAACCTGCGGATATCGATGGCAGCGGGCGGGTGTCGATCAACGACCTGGTGATCAACTCATTGCGGATGCGCCCCGAGCGGATCGTGATCGGTGAGTGCCGTGGTGGCGAGACCATGGCGATGCTCCAGGCGATGAATACCGGCCACGATGGGTCGCTCACCACGCTGCACGCCAACACGCCGCGTGATGCGATCGCGCGTATGGAGACCATGGCGATGATGGCGGGCATGGATATCCCGATCCAGGTGATCCGTGAGCAGATCGCCTCGGCCGTGGACTTGATTGTGCAGCAAACCCGGCTCGACGATGGCCAGCGCAAGGTGGCGTATATCACCGAGGTGCAGGGCATGGAGGGCGATGTCGTCGTACTGCAAGATGTCTTCCTGCTGCACGTGCTCGGTAAGACGAGCGATGGCAAGATTCAGTCCGAGCTGCGCCCGACCGGCACGCGGCCGCGCTTCTCGACCAAGCTCGAGGCGCACGGCTTCAAGCTGCCGCCCACAATCTTTGGTGCCGAGATGCCGGGCAGTAAAGCGCGCTGGTAGCATTTCCCCGCACCCCTGACCGGTTGCCCCGTACCCAACCCCTCTCCCACGCTGCGGAGAGGGGTACGCTTACGCTGAGCGCGCCAGTGCCAGCGCGGTGACGCGCTGCGTGCCCGCCGCCCAGAGCGCCGCCGCCACCGCCTCGACGGTGGCACCCGTGGTCAGGACGTCGTCGACGATGATTGCGTGCGCGGGCGGTGCGGCGCTGCCCGTCCAGACAAATGCGCCCGCCATATTGCTGCGGCGCGCCCGCGCATCGAGCCGCGCCTGCTGCGCGGTACTGCGGCTGCGCACCAGATGCCGTTCCTCCACGGTGAGCCCCGTGCGGGCAGCCACGGCGTGCGCCAGTAATGCGGCCTGATTGTAGCCGCGTGTGCGCTGCCGCTCGGGGTGGAGTGGCACCGGCACCAGTACCGCCCCGTGCAGCGCGTGGCCCGCGAGCTGGGCGGCGAGCAATGCCCCGAGCGGTTGCGCCGCGCGCCGCGCGCCGCGGTACTTGAG
>JAYUYF010000075.1:0-12623 GCA_043752605.1 Roseiflexaceae bacterium | reverse complement strand
ACCAGTTTGGCAAATGCTTCGGCCCTACGCCATCCTACCCGCGATCGGGCATCCCGATTAGCTATCCTTGACGATGTTCTTGAGCGTACTGCTCGCGCTGAATCCCGGTGTCTTGGTGGCCGGGATAGTGATCTTCTCGCGGTTCTGTGGGTTGACACCCTCGCGCGATTGCCGGTAACGAACCTCGAACGTACCAAAACCGGTCAACGTGACCTTCTCGCCGGCCTTGAGCGCATCGGCGATGACGTCGAGTGCGGTGTCGATGACCTTCTTTGTATCTTTTTGCGAGATCTCGGCGTGCTCGGCGACAGCTTTGATAAAATCAGTCTTCTGCATGCTGGCGAATCCTTTCCAAGAGGCTAACTTTCACCCGAACATTCTTTCACAAAAAAAGGTGTCTGTCAAGTGTATTCACTGATCAGGACGCACTAAATCGCCTCTGAACCTTTCCAACTGATCACGCTAGTAGGTGATCAGCGAGAACACTGGTCGGTCACCTAACCGGGCGCGCCCGTTGAGAAAACAGAGCTCGACAATGAATGCCGCTTCGTCGATCACGCCACCCGCCATCTCGACGAGTTCGCACGCCGCCGCCACCGTCCCCCCCGTCGCGAGCAAATCATCGACAACCACCACCCGCGTGCCCGCTTCCAACGCATCACGATGGATCTCGAGCGTATTCGATCCATATTCCAGGTCATAACTGAGCTGATACGTCGCCGAGGGTAGCTTGCCCGGCTTGCGCACCGGAACGACACCCACACCCAAGCGGTACGCGAGCGGCGCACTGAAGAGAAACCCACGCGATTCGATACCCACCACCGCGCCAATATTGCGTGTACTGTACCGGTCGGCCAGCGCATCGATGACGCGTCGGAAGGCGTCAGCATCACGAATGAGCGTGGTAATATCTTTGAACTGGACGCCCGGAATCGGGAAATCCGGGACGTTACGCACCAGTCCCGCGAGGTCTTGCTCTGCCATACGTATCTGCTCCTTTGGTGCCATTAGTCGGATAGCAAGATGTTGTCCAGCAATCGAGTGTTGCCAAAACGCACCACGAGTGAGACCAGCGCGCCGGCTGACGAGATCATATCGAGTTCGTGCAGATTTTCACGATCTGCCACGCTGATATACTCAAGCTGTGCTAGCGGCTCGCTTGCGATCGTCTGCTCCACCAGATTGCGCAGCCGCGCCGCCACCCGTTCGCCGTGCTGATAGTGCGCGGCGGCCGCACACAACGCGCGATACAAAATCGGTGCGGCGGTGCGCTGCGCGTGGCTCAGGTACACGTTGCGGCTACTCAGCGCCAGCCCATCCGGCTCGCGCACCGTTGGGCAAATCACAATCGCCGTCGGCAGATTCAAGTCGATCGCCATACGGCGGATCACCAGCGTCTGCTGCGCATCTTTCTGGCCAAAGTAAGCGCGCGTCGCCCGCGTGATATTGCACAACTTGCAGACCACCGTCGCCACACCGGCAAAATGCCCTGGCCGCGCCGCACCCTCCAGCGGAACTGCCACTCGCCCCACATCGATACTCGTCGCAAAATGTGGCGGGTAGATCACGGCTGGCGGCGGTACAAATACCAGATCGACACCCGCCTGTTCGAGCATTGCCAGATCACGCGGCAGATCGCGCGGATAGCGCGCCAGATCCTCGTGTGCGGCAAACTGGGTCGGATTGACAAAGATACTCACCGCCACGCAGCTGTTTTCGCGCCGCGCCTGGGCTACCAGCGCAAGATGGCCAGCGTGCAGATAGCCCATCGTCGGCACCAGCCCCAGATCACCCACCAGCGCCGCACGTGCGTGGGCAAATGCCGCAACCGTCTCGATCACGTGCATCTCAGCGCTCGTCCGGGAGCGCCAGACCCGCCAGCGCTGCTTCGAGCGCCGCAGGATCCATCGTGCTGCTGTTGGCCGCAGCCGGGAAGCTCCGGTCGGCCACTGCCGCGAGGTAAGTAGCGACAGCACTCTGGATCGTCTCGGCGAGCGTGGCAAAACGCCTGGCGTGGCGCGGCATAAAATCGGGGTGCATGCCGAGCAAATCGTAGAGCACCTGCACCTCGCCGTCGCAGGCCACACCCGCGCCGATCCCGATCGTGATGCCACGCACACGTTTGGTGACCTCGGCGGCCAGCGGTGCCGGGATCAGCTCGAGCACGATCCCAAACGCGCCGGCCGCATCGAGCGCCAGCGCGTCTTCGACCAGTGCCCGCGCAGCTTCGCTGGTCTTCGCCTGCACCCGCACCTTGCCAAAACGCAACGCCGACTGCGGTGTGTAACCGAGATGCCCCATCACCGGCACGCCGCTGGCAGTCAGCCGCTGCACAATCTCGACCATCGCCGCGCCACCTTCGAGCTTGACGGCGTGTGCCCCACCCTCCTGCAGCAGGCGGCGCGCAGCGTTGATCGCCTCCTCGACTGTGCCATAGGTCAGAAACGGCAGATCGGCCACGACCATCGCCGATTGCGTGCCGCGCACCACCGCCGCTGTATGCCGCACAATGTCGTCGATCGTCACCTGCACCGTCGTCTCATAGCCAAGCACGTTGTTGCCCAGCGAGTCACCCACCAGGATGAGCCGCACCCCTGCCGCCTCGATCAGCTTTGCAAACGTCGCGTCGTAGCACGTCAGCATCGCTATCCGCTCACCACGCTGCTTCATCTGCCAGAGATCAGAGATGCTCGTTCGCATAATATGTCATCCGTTCTTCGAGAATAGCTCGATTATACCATCCCCTTGACACGCGCTTCGGTTTGTGGCATAATAGTGTCATAAATACACTATTCGCGATGAGGGAGGGTTCCTGATGGGTACATTGTTGAGCGAGCGTGCGGCACCATTTCTGGCCTATCTGGAAGCGTGGCACGCGCGGCTACCGCAGCGGCAGCTCGCCGATTTTATCGCGGGCGAGCCGGAGCGGGTGGCATTGATCTCGATCGATGTGATTAATGGATTTTGTGTACAGGGGCCGCTGGCCAGCCCACGTGTCGCCCGGATCATCACGCCGGTGGCCGATCTGCTGACGCGCGCCCACGCGCTGGGTGTTCGCAACATGGCGCTGACGCAGGACACGCACGACCCTGACGCAGTCGAGTTTGGCAGCTACCCGCCGCACTGTGTGCGTGGCACCGCCGAAAGCGAGGCGGTCGATGCGCTCAAAGCGCTGCCGTTCTACGACACAATCACTATCGTACCAAAAAACTCGATCAGCTCGGCGATCGGCACCTCACTCGGCGCGTGGATCGCGGCGCGGCCTGCGGTCGATCGATTTATCATCGTGGGCGATTGCACCGACCTGTGTACCTACCAGGCCGCCCTGCAGCTCCGGCTCGATGCTAATGCCCACAATCTTGTCCGGCGCATCGTGGTGCCCGCCATCGCAGTGGATACCTACGACACGCCGGTGATGGTGGCGCACGATCTGGGGATCTTCGCCCACGATGCGGAACTGCACCACCTGATGTTCCTGCATCACATGGCGCTGAATGGGGTCGAGGTGGTGGCAGAATTGCTGTAGAGCCGAAGCATTCCGCGCCGGAATGCTTCGGACCTACACGGCGCGGAACGGCGGCATTTTTGTAAGGACGCAGCATGTTGCGTCCCTACGGGATCCTGCCGCCCACCCTCGCCCCCGCCGCTACACCTCCATGATCACCGGCATCACCATCGGGCGGCGCTTGGTCTGCTCGTGGAGGAAATTGCTGACGACATCGCGCACCTTGCGGCTGACGAAATTGACATCGACCTCGGTGCCGTTCTCGGCGCGCGCGCTCAAACTATCGCGCACGACCTGCTTGGTGGCCTCGATCAGGTCGTCCGATTGCCGCATGTAAACAAACCCGCGCGAGACGACATCCGGCCCCGCGACGAGCGCCCCCGTGCGGCGGTCGATGCTCACCACCACGATCAGGATCCCGTCACGCGCGAGTAGTTGCCGATCGCGTACGACGACATTGCCCGCATCGCCGACCGATGCCCCATCGACAAACACCAGCCCGGCGGTGGCGCGTTCTGCCATCCGAGCCGAACCTTTACGCATCTCGATCACGGTGCCATTCTCGGGAATCAACACGTGGTCGGCCGCGATTACACCGTTCATCCCCGATGCGAGCTTGCGATACAGCATCATGTGGCGGTAATCACCGTGGAACGGCACCACAAATTCCGGCCGCAACAGTGCCAGCACCATCTTGAGTTCTTCCTGCGCCGCGTGGCCCGAGACGTGTACTGGGCCCAGGCTGGCGTTGCCACCGTAGACCACCTCGGCGCCGATCCGAAACAGATTGTTGATCACACGATTGACCGAGACCTCGTTGCCGGGGATCGGTGTGGCCGAGACGACGACGATATCGCCCTGCTTGACCTTGACGTGCTGGTAATCACGATTGGCCATGCGTGTCAGTGCAGACATCGGCTCGCCCTGGCTGCCGGTACAGACCACAGCGATCTGCTCGTCTGGGTAGCCGTTCATCTCATTCGGGCGGATCAGAGTGCCCGGCCGCGCCCGCAGATAACCAAGATCGAGCGCAATCCGGCTGTTATTTTCCATACTACGACCAGCGAGCACCACCTTGCGCTCGTACGCCTCAGCCGAGTCGATCACCTGCTGGACACGCGAAATATTCGACGCGAACGTGGCGATGATGATCCGCCCGGGTGCCGTAGCAAAGATATTGTCAAACGTGTTGCCAACAACCTGCTCAGACGGCGTAAAACCCGATGTCTCGACACGCACACAGTCGGTGATCAGCACCAGCGGCTTGCGCTGGCCGATCTCGGCGATCTTGACGATATCGGTCGGATGACCATCAACCGGCGTGTGGTCAAATTTCCAGTCCGTCAGGTAGATCGCCATGCCCGCCGGTGTCGTGATCGCCAGGCCAACCGTATCGGGGATCGAGTGCGCAACGTGGAATGTCTCGATCTGGAATTGACCGACGACAAACGAATCACCAGCCTTGATGCGCGTCAGCGTCGTCTTGTCGAGCACGCGGTGCTCTTTGAGCTTCCCCGTGACGATCCCAAGCGTCAGCGGTGTGCCATACACCGGCGGGAAATTGAGTTGTGGCAGCAAATACGGCAGTGCGCCAATATGATCTTCGTGGCCGTGTGTGAGAACGACGCCCTTGATGCGGTCGACGCGCTCGCGCAGATACTCGATGTCGGGTAATACCAGGTCGACGCCCGGCATATCGGCATCGGGGAACATGATACCGCAATCGAGCAGCAAGATTTCGTTGCCATACTCGAGCGCCCACATGTTGCGACCTACCTCGCCGGCACCGCCGAGCGGGATCACACGCAATGGATTCTGTTGTGTCATAGACGGTCTGCACGCGGTTGCATCAGAATGACACAACCGACGCCTTTCTCCTTACTGGGTATGCCGCAAATGCGGCTGCGAATATCGTGAACCGCCAGGCGGTTCAGGCCCAAAATACCGGCGCTTACACGCCAGGCACAGCACCTACCATCGGTTCCGCCGTTGGCAGGCCTGCGCGCTGCTGGATCACAGAGAGTAACTCACCACGTCGTTCGATTCCCGCATAGATCGGCAATCGCGCACGACCGTACCCCTGGCCGTGCAAAAAGCGCAATAACGGATTGCGAATCTGCGCGGTCAAATCTTCTGCCAGCACCAACTCATCCATCGGCTCATCGTCGTCATCGTCCACGTGGCGCAACTCGCGTACTGCGGTCCACGGATATACGAGGGCGACGCCAAGCGACTCAAACTGCAAACCATCATCCAGCACACTGTAGCGTGCAAACCACTCTTCGAGCAGGTTCCAGAACACCAGCGGCGTCGCGATCAGCAGTACAAACATCAAGAGCGCCGGCACGACTCGGTCGATCGTCAGGCCACGGTCAATCGCGGCCTGTACGCTACCAAAAAAGAGCAACGGGTTGTAACTCAAATCGAGCGTACTACGAAACGTCCAGATCGCGAATAACCATATGGTCACCGCAGCAACCATCAACACACCCAGTGAGCGACGGCCGGTCGGCGTCATGGTATATGTTGTCATCGTAACCCCCGGTCTGATGCGTGGCTTGCTACGATACGCTCAAAAAAGCGTAAGCTGTTGCGCATTAGCATCGGGCGCATTCGGCGGCTGGTCATCAGGGGCGGCGGTGTCGGCGCGGGCCTGCGCGAGTAATTCGGGCAGCCGGCGAAAATCGGCTTCGAGCAACGGCCGGTTTTGCGGCTGATGGAGCGCTGCCGCCGGATGGATCATCGGCACAATCAAACGCCCACCAACACGTTTTGGCTGGCCGTGGATGCGCGAGATCTTTTCGCCCGGGAACCACTTTGCCATTGAATACCGCCCGAGCGTCACGATCACCTGCGGGTTGATCGCCGCGATCTGCCGCTCGAGAAACACTGCACACGCCGCAATCTCATCCGCCTCGGGATCACGATTGTTTGGCGGCCGATGCTTGACCACATTGGTGATAAAGACATCCGCACGGGTCAGCCCGGCCAAACCCAGCAACTCTTCGAGGAATTGACCCGCCGCACCGACAAATGGCCGCCCCTGACGGTCTTCATTGAACCCGGGTGCCTCGCCAATAAACATGATTTCGGCAGCGGCGGGCCCCTCACCGGGAACCGCGTGTGTTGCGCCGATATGGAGTTTACACGCCCGACATCCGCGCACGTCGTCGGCGATCGCCGCAGGTTGCTCGGCTGCGATTGTCGTATCTTCGCTCATTAGACATATTATACCACGCCATCATCGTCTTCGGACGAACCACCGCGTGCCCATCCGCCGATGACATACTCGATCGCACCGACCAGCAACGCCGCGCTCCCGATCGCCGCCATCTGCCAGAGCGCGGTCGCATTCCCGACACTCTGAAAAACGGCATACGCCAGCAAGCCAACAAGCGCGCCGATCACCATCTGCGCACGACTAATGCTACCTCTCATGCGCCACGTTCCCACCAGATTACCGCCACCGGTGCGCGCGGGCGTACGATCAGCCGCCCCTCGACCTGCCGGGCTACCGCGCGTAGCTGTGTGCGCAAACGGGTATCTCGTGCAGCATCTGGCGTGACACGCAGCCGAAAGCGAATGTCTTCTAACGCGCTGTCTTCATCTGCATAGCCACCGGTATCTGCGGCTGGCAGGAGCGCAAATTGCGCGGGCAAACCCAGCTGCGTCGCTGCCGCAAAACATTCGAGCGCAGCTGGCAGCGGCAGCCGCAGCACACCGTGTTCCAGCTCCCAGAAGGGTGTCACAAACAGCGATGGGTGCTCAACATACAGCGCCAGACAGCAGAGGCGGGTGGCGGCGGCATCCATCGCCAGCAGAAACGGGCCAACATCGCGCACCGCATATACCACGTGGGCTGAGATCACAACATCGGCGCTGATCGGCTGCGCTGCCGGCCAGCCGTCAGCCACAACCTGCACATTTGCCCGATCAACTTCGGCGATACGGGTGCGCAAGAAGTGTTGCATAGCGGCCGAGGGTTCGAGCGCCAGCACAGTGCCCACCGCTGCCGCCAGCACTGGCACATAGCGCCCGCTACCCGCGCCAACATCCAGCACGGTATCATCTGGCCGCAGACGTGGCAGGAGCCATTCCGCAAATGGGTCGGGCATCTGCGCGGCGCGCGCCTGCGCATCGAGCCGGGCGGCGTGCGTTTGCCAGAAATCATCGCCGACGACCCAGTCAGGCGGTGTTGCGGCATCGCCCTGCGCGCGCTCGGCATCGAACATGTCGCGCCAGATCGCCAGCCAGTCGTGCCCACCCGCACGGTATTCATTCATCCTCGATCGACCTTCTCTTTGCGCATGCGGTAGCACCGCAGCGAGCTGCGGCGTGCATCCGGTCTCATCCCTAGCTGGCCTTACACACCCAGCAACGACAAAATAATCGTCAATGTAAGAACGCTGGCAAGTGTCGAAAATAGGACAGCCGAGATCACGAAATCGGGCAGCAGATCGTGTTCGATCGCGATAATCGATGCCAGCACCGCCGTGGGCATCGCGGCCTGCAAGACCCCGATATTACGCTCGATCCCACCAATGTCAAACAACGGTGCCAGTGCAACCGCCAGCGCTGCACCGCCCAGCAGCCGGATGGCTGTCACGATCAGTGTATCGGATGTAAAGCTCCATTGTGTTACCGTCGTCAATTGCACACCGAGCGCGATCAGCATCACCGGCACCAGCGCACTCGCGAGCAGCGTAAAAATACGCGCGATCGGCACTGGCAGTGTGATATCAAACGTATTGATCAGCAGCGCCGGTGCGAGCGCGATGATCGCCGGCGTGCACAACACCGTAATGATCGATTGCAACCGCCCGCCGGTGTTCCAGGTGGCCGCACCAAGCCCGATAATCAATGAGAGTGTCAGGATCGCGAGAAAATACACCGTCGCGATCCCCTGTGCATCTGGCCCGTAGGCGAATTGCACGATCGGCAGCCCGAAGTTGCCGACGTTGCCAAAGACCGCGATCAGCACATATGCCGCCACCATCTGCGGCGAACGGCGCAGTAGAAGAGCGATTACTAGCGCCAGGAGCGCACATCCCACGTGCACGACGGCCGTATAGAGCGTCATGCGAGCGGCGAGCACCGGCGCGATTTGCGCGGTGCTGAGCGTGTCGATGATATATGCAGGTGTCAGAATATAAAACGAGAAGCGCGAAAGTGTACGCGATTCGATCTGTAGCCGCGGTCCGATCAGATAACCAAGACCGACAAGACAGAAGACCGGCACCAGCACATTGAGAAAAATTGTAGCAAGTTGCGCCAGAGGAACCTCAGCAATGCAGCGGAGCACGTATGCTATACTACGGCATTATACGCCCAAACGCTTCTTTACTACTTTGCTCTCATACTGTCCACACAGAGAGGTGTGCATGAAGGCGCTACTCGCAGTCTCACGCGCGATCGATACGGTCACCGAATTTATTGGCAGGCGGCTCTCGCTGCTGGTCGTCCTCCTCGTCACTGTTGGGTTTGTCAACGTCGTGCTACGCTTCTCGCAGCGGTTTTTCGGCCGGTCACTCACCAGCAACGCGATCATCGAGCTACAGTGGTACATGTTTACCATCCTGTTTTTGATGAGCTTCGCCTACATCCTCAAAGAAAATCTCAATGTGCGAGTCGATTTTCTCTATACCAACTGGTCAGCGCGGCGGCGCGCGTGGGTCAACCTGATCGGGCATCTGCTCTTTTTGATCCCGTTCTGCCTCCTGGGGATGTACGTCAGCTATGGGCCGGTCATGCGCTCGTGGGGTCTCCTGCCCGATGGCACATTTGGCACCTGGGAGATCTCACCAGACCCGGATGGCCTGCCACGCGCGCCGATCAAGTCGATGTTGCTGCTGGCATTTGTCCTGTTGCTTGTCCAGGGTTTCTCTGAGATCATCAAGCAACTCGCGATCATCACCGGGACGGTGAGTGGCGAAGAAGCCGCGCGCATCGAAGAATATCACGCCGCCCCGATCGAATAACATCGCGTTGTTGCCACACGAGGAGCCCGCATGGATCTGTTGTCGTCACTTAAGGAATGGATGCCGATCCTGATGTTCGGCGGTTTCTTCCTGATGCTTTGCACTGGCTACCCTGTGGCGTTATCATTTGTCGCCACCGCGATCATCTTCGGGCTGATCGGCCTGGGGCTCGATATGTTTCCCATCTCACGGCTGCTCTCGTTACCAAGCCGCTGGTTCGATACGATGTCGAATTTTACGCTGCTGGCCATCCCATTCTTTATCTTTCTCGGCGCAGTGCTCGAAAAATCCGGGCTTGCCGAAGAACTGCTCGAGACGGTCGGTATTCTGCTCGGGCCGATCAAGGGTGGTATGGCGCTGGCCGTGGTGCTGGTCGGCACGTTGCTCGCCGCCACCACCGGTGTCGTCGCGGCCACAATCATCGCGATGGGCATGATCACGTTGCCGATCATGTTGCGGCTGGGGTACGACAAGCGGCTGGCCACGGGTGTCATCACCGCCTCGGGCACACTGGCGCAGATGATCCCGCCATCGCTGGTGCTGGTGTTGTTGAGCGATCAGCTGGGGGTACCAGTCGGCGATCTGTTTGCGGGGGCGCTGATCCCGGGCCTGATCCTCTCGGGTTCGTATGCGGTCTATTCGCTGGCTGTGGCCTACCTGGTGCCAAATTCGGCCCCCGCGCTGCCGCTCTCGATGCGGCAGATCACCGGCGGTGCGCTGGCGCGCAAAGTGTTCCGCGCGCTGATACCGCCGGTGGTGTTGATCTTTGCCGTGCTGGGCAGCATCTTTTTTGGCATCGCGACGCCCACCGAGGCGGGTGCAGTCGGTGCCGTCGGCGCGGTGTTTCTGGCATTCGCCAATCGCAAGCTTTCGTGGAAGCTGCTGCGCGACTCGGGTGAGAGTACGACGCGCTCGACCGGGCTGGTCATTATGATTTTGTTTGCATCGAGCTTTTTCTCGCTGGTCTTTGATGTGCTCGGCGGCGGCAAACTGATCACCGAACTGCTGACAAACCTGCCGGGTGGGTTGTGGGGTTTCCTGATTGCGGCCAATATCATCGTATTTCTACTGGGTATCCCGCTCGAATTCACCGAGATCTGTTTTATCGTGATGCCACTGCTAGTGCCCGCTGCCAACGCGCTGGGCATCGATTTGGTCTGGTTTGGTATCATTATGGCGATCAATCTCCAAACCGCATTTATCTCGCCGCCGGTTGGATTTTCGCTCTTCTATTTACAAAGTGCTGCGCCAAAAGAGATTACCACCGCCGATATCCATCGCGGCGCGCTGCCGTTTGTGCTTATTCAACTTGCGGTTCTTATGTTAATCATCCTCGTTCCCGACCTTTCAACGTGGCTGGTCGATTATCTCAACGAACTCAACCGGGCGCGCATGGCGGGGGGGAGCTAAGCGCAGATACTACAAATGCTGCAAAATTGTTATCATTGAGAGTCTTGTATTACGTATTTTAGCGTAGTATAATCCTTGATGGTGGCGGCACGCGCTGATGCGAAGACATATATGACGCGAGATTACATTGTACCTTCATACAGCCGCTCACGAAGTAGTGAGATTAAGGATACGCAATGATCGATGGAACTCTTCCGCGCGTTAGTGTTGGCCTGCCGGTATATAACGGTAAAGTGTACCTTGAGGAAGCAATAGATTCGGTTTTAGGCCAGACATTTACCGATTTTGAACTTATCATCTCCGATAATGCCTCGACAGACACTACACAGGCAATCTGCGAAGCTTATGCCGCCCGCGATGCACGCGTCAAATATCATCGCAACGAAGAAAATCGCGGCGCGGCCTGGAATTTCAATAATGTCGTTCATCTCGCACGTGCATCGTATTTTAAGTGGCAGTGCTACGATGACTATATCGGGCCGACGTTGCTGCAAGACTGCGTCCAGGTACTCGAAAAAGAGCCCGATGTCGTACTTGCGTACCCACGGGCGACGATCGTCGACCAGCACAACAGTATAATCGGTGTCTGGTCAGACGAATTCGAGACGCATGGGTTGCAACCACACGCGCGTCTGCGGCATTACTGGAGGCACAAAAGCCGCAATGAGGCGCAGTACGGTGTGTATCGCACCGATGTGCTACGCACAACCGGCCTGATGGGCACAATCCCATTTAGCGATCAGGTTTTGATGGCCGAAATGATGTTGCGTGGTGAATTTCGCGAGATCGAAACGCCGTCGTTCTTTAAGCGCTTTCACCCCGGAATCTCGACGGAGGCGCATTCTATCTATTCGCTTGCTGGCTTTCTTGATCCTAAAAATAAGGGTAAGGTTGGGCTGCCACGTTTCAAGCGCTTTGTCGAGTACCTCCGCGCGGTCAATAATACTAATCTGCCGCCACTCGAAAAGTTATACTGCTACCGCGAGCTGGTGGCACTCGTATTCATGCCAGCCAACTGGGGGCGCATGATCAAGGATGTCTCAATTGCTGGTATGCATCACGCACGCCAGTCGGTTGGGCGCAAGCCACACGATACACTAAAACAAAAGTAACGATACCCCACAGCAAACCCGAGCACTAATCGTGCTCGGGTTCGCTTTTCCCCTCAGTATACTGCGTTAAAGCTAGCCAACCTTGCTATAAACGTAATTGGTAAAGCCGACCTCGTTGATCTTGTTCCACTGGTAGATACCGTCGCGGAATTCCTTCCACGGCTCGTAGACGGCCTTGAAATCGGCGTCTTTGGCGGCGTTCTCGTCGTAGAGCGCAAACGATGCAGCCTCAGCGGCGGCCATGATCTCGGGGCTGTAGGGCCGTAGCTTGGTGCCACCCGCCACAAGCTCCTTGAGCGCCGCATTGTTGCGCGCATCGTACTTCGAGAGCATCGTCAGGTTGGCCTCGTAGGCGGCGGTCTTGACGATCTCCTGGTACTCGGCGGGCAACTCGTTCCACTTGTCGAGGTTGATCTCGATCTCGAGCGTAGGGCCTGGCTCCCACCAACCGGGATAGTAATAGAACTCGGCAACTTTGTTGAAGCCAAGCTTGCTATCATCGTACGGGCCGACCCACTCGGCCGCGTCGACGGCACCCGTCTGCAATGCCTGGAAGATTTCGCCGCCCGGGATGACCTGAACGGTGACGCCGAGCTTGGTCATCACCTGGCCACCAAG
>JAYUYF010000074.1:0-2122 GCA_043752605.1 Roseiflexaceae bacterium | reverse complement strand
ATCGCCTGACGAACTGCTCGATCTGTCATCGGTAGCGTCGGATGTATTCCGCCGCGTAGTGTGCGGCGGTTCACGCTTCAGCGCTCAGGCGCAAGAACGAGAGAGTCATGAGAAAAGCACTTGATGTCGCAGACCTGCGCGAGCGGCTGAAGGCCGCGGGCAATCGTGGGTTCTGGCGCAGCCTGGACGAGATCGCGCAGACGGATGCGTTCCGCGTGATGCTCGACCGCGAATTTCCGCAGGGTGCCTCCGAAATGCGCGACCCGGTCTCGCGCCGCAATTTCCTCAAGCTGATGGGTGCCTCGCTCGCACTCGGCGGTCTGACCGGCTGTCAGTTCGATTTTAAACAGCCGCAGGAGAAGCTGGTGCCCTACGTGCGCCAGCCCGAGCAAATCATCCCCGGCAGGCCGCTGCAGTATGCCACCGCCATGACGCGCGGCGGCTATGCGCTTGGTCTACTGGTGACCAGCTACGAAGGTCGGCCGACGAAGATCGAGGGCAACCTCGATCAATCGGCCAGCTTCGGCGCGACCGATCTGTTTGCGCAGGCCGCGATCCTCAATATGTACGACCCCGATCGCTCGACGGGCGTGGTGCAGGGTACAACCGCCAGCGATTACAATGCGTTCCTCAATGCGGCGCGCCCGGCCTTCGCTGATGCCACCGCCGCCGGTGGCCGTGGCCTGCGCATCCTGACGGGCACCATCACATCGCCGACGCTGGCCGACCAGATCCAGAGCATCCTGGTCCAGTCAACCGATGCGGTCTGGTATCAGTACGAGCCGCTGGGGTACGAGAATACAGCTGCGGGTGCGCAGCTCGCGTTTGGTGAAGCCGTCGATACGGTCTACGCGTTCAACGCGGCTGACGTGGTCGTTGCGCTTGATAGCGATTTTATGAGCGACCCGGCAGCTGGTGTGCGCTACAGCCGCGATCTGGCCGAGAAACGAACCGTCACCAAAAACAATAAGGTGATGAGCCGCTTCTTTGTGGCTGAGCCCGCCCCAACAAATACGGGGTTGCTGGCCGACCACCGGCTGTCTGTCAAGCCCAGCCAAGTGTCTGGCATCGCGGCGCAGCTCGCCGCCGCGCTCGGTGTGCCGGGGATCAACGCGGTACAGGGTGGCGATGAGAAGGTCGTGAACTGGGTCGCCGCCGCCACAACAGACCTGCGCGCTGCCACTGGACGGAGCGTCGTGGTGGTCGGCGAGAGCCAGCCGCCAGCGGTGCACGCGCTTGTCCACGCGATCAATGCGACACTTGGCAACGTTGGCCGCACGGTGACGTATATCGATCCCGTCGCGCCGACCGAGTTTGTCGGCACGGCTGGGCTGATCGAGTTGGTCAATGATATCAATGCGGGTGAGGTCAGCACGCTGTTGATGTTTGGCGTCAATCCGGTATACGATGCGCCTGCCGATCTTGGCTTTGCAGCCGCACTCGGTAAGGTGGCGCTCAGCGTCCATCACGGCCTGTATCAGGATGAGACCGCCGCTGCGGCGACCTGGCACGTACCCGCCGCGCACTTTCTCGAGAGTTGGGGTGACCTGCGCGCGTTCGATGGTAGCGTGGCGCTGATGCAGCCGCTGATCGCGCCACTGTATGGTGGCAAGACCGCCACCGAAGTGATTGCGGGTGTCGCGGGCGGCGTGCAGACCGATTATGACATGCTCTCTGAATTCTGGCGTGGTCGCCCCGAAGTGACCACGTTTGAGACCTTCTTCCCGGCGGCACTCAATCTTGGAATCGTGCGCGATAGTGCGTTTCCCGCGCGCCAGCCCACGCTCGCAGCCGTGACGCTCGCCGATGCGCCGGTGGCTGAGGGGATTGAGATTGTCTTCCGCGCCGATGCGTCGCTGGGTGCTGAGAGCGAGTATGGCAACAACCGCTGGCTGCACGAGGTGCCCAAGCCGTTTAGTAAACTCGTGTGGGATAACGTCGCCAGTGTGGCACCACGCACCGCCGAGACGCTCGCGCTCGCCGATGGCGATATTGTCACGCTGACGCTCGACGGCCGCACGGTTAATGCGCCCGCACATGTCCAGCCGGGTATGGCCGAGGATGTCGTAGTGGTCACATTTGGCTACGGCCGCACGCGTGCTGGCCAGGCTGGCAATGGCGT
>JAYUYF010000073.1:0-5508 GCA_043752605.1 Roseiflexaceae bacterium | reverse complement strand
CGCCATCCCGCCGCGCCGCGTCCGCCCGCGTCCGCCCCGCCGCCCGCGCCGTCACCCGCGCCGCCGCGCCGCGTCCTGCCGCACGATCACCGCCCTGCCGGTGTCGCTTCCCACGGTTTGTAATCGAGCGACTGGTGGCGAAAATACGTGTTGTACAATTCGGCGTAATGGCCGCCCTGGCTGAGCAACTGGTCGTGGCTGCCTTCCTCGATGATCAGACCGCCCTTGAGCACAATGATTCGGTCGGCCGTCCGCACGGTGCTCAGCCGGTGGGCGATGATAATGCTGGTGCGGCGGCCCATCACCACATCGAGCCCGTCCTGAATCTGCGCCTCGGTAAACGGATCGATGCTGGCCGTGGCTTCGTCCAGCAGAAAGATCGCCGGATCCTGGAGCAGCACGCGCGCGAGCGCCGTGAGCTGGCGCTGGCCGAGTGAGAGCCGCGCGCCGCGCTCGCCGACATCGGTGGCCAGGCCCTGCGGCAGGTCACCCAGCCACTCGTCGCCCAGTTGCCGTGCGGCGGCCTCGACTTCTGCGTCGCTGGCATCACGGCGACCATAGCGAATATTGTCTGCCACCGTACCCGAGAACAGGAACGGTGTCTGTGGTACCAACCCCAACAGGCGGCGGTACTCGGCGAGGTCGAGGCTGCGCGTGTCGCGCCCATCGACCAGGATCCGACCGCGCTGGAATTCGTAGAAGCGGGTGATCAGCTTCATCAGGCTCGATTTGCCCGCGCCGGTATGGCCGACAACCGCCAGCTTCTGGCCAGCCGGGATATCGAGTGAGAAGCCGGGCAGCACCCATTCGCGGTCGATTGAACTCTCGGCCGTCGCCTCGCGATCATACGTGAAGTAGACATCCTCGAAGGTGATCCGTCCCGCAATCCGGTCGACTGGTTCCTTGCCGGTCTGCACTACGCGCGGCTCGGCATCAATCAGCGCAAAGACCCGCTCGCTAGCCGAGAGCCCTTGCTGAAACTGGCTCCAGAACGAGGCCACACTCGTGAGTGGGAAGAAGAAGATCGCCAGGCTCTGTACAAACAGATACCAGTCGCCGACGGTGATCGACCCTGCCAGCACTTCGCGCCCACCAAAATAGATCACGATCACAATCGCGATCCCCGAGATGATGTTCAATAACGGGAAGATGCTGGCAAATACCAGCCCCTGCTGCAACCTCGCACCGTAGGCGATCCGGTTCGACTCGGAAAATGTCTCGTAGATCGAGCGCTCGCGCCGAAATGATTTTGCCACCGCGATCCCGCTGACGGTCTCCTGGATCGTCGCGTTCACCCTCGCGATCGCGCGTTGTGCGCGCTGGGTCGTGCGGCGTGCCAATGTGCGAAAACCCAGCGCGGCGATGATTACCAGCGGTGCCATCGCCAGATTGTAGAGCGCCAGCCGTGGATTGACGACAAACATCACGATCGTGATTGTGATCACCAGCAACAACTGGCTCAACAGATCGACGGTCAGCGTCACGACGGTCGAGAAATCTTGCGTGTCTGAGGTGACACGGCTGACGATTTTACCCGACGAGAACTGGTCATAAAATGACATATCGCGCTGGGTGACGGCGGTGAACGCATCGCGCCGCAACGCGAGCACGACATCGCCCACCGCGCGTGAGGAGAGTGTAGCGCGCACGTAGTTGAACAGCCAGCCCGCCGCGCCGATGATCCCCACCAGTACCGCCAGCGATGCCACCAGCGTGGTGTTATCGGGTGTCGCGACGATCCGCTCGAGCCCCTGCGCGATGATGATCGGCACCGCAGTACCAAGCAGCGAGCCAATCGCCACCAGCACGCCCACGGTAATCATCTTGCGCGCGTGTGGCCGGAAGTAGCTGCCGATCCGGTTGAGCAGCACCGCGTCGCTGTAGTTCCGGTCGTAGGCTTCGGCCTCGAGGCCGTCCATGATAAAGCCCATCGCTTACTCCTCCACAATCGCGCGGCGCATCGTTGCGATCTGATCGTCCGTCAGGTCAAGTGTGCGCAGATACGGCACCACGCCGCCGTAGCGCTCGTGCAAATACTGCAACAGGTCGAGCATCGCTTCACGCGGCGACTGTATCAGGTTCTCCCAGCGCTCAATCTCGGCGGCATCACCGCGCGCCACCATCTGCACACGCCAACGCACGAGCAACGGCTCGAGATAGCCAGCACTCACGGCATAGTCATCCGCGATGATCGCATCCGGCACGCCAGCCGCACCCAGCAGCAGCGCAACGCTGACGCCGGTACGATCTTTGCCGACCTTACAGTGTACCAGCGCGGGTTGCGCCGCGTCGTCGGTCAGCGCTATCAGCACGGCGCGCAATTGCGGGCGACAATTCTCGACATAACTCTCGTAGAGCGCTCGGTGCGTACGATGCGCAAGGTCGAGCGATTGTACGTTGCTATCGTCAAAGATCGGCAGGTTGAGATAACGGATCTCGCCATCGTTGGCAAACAGATTCGGCTCCTCGGCGATCTCGCCCGCGCGACGCAGATCGACGATCGTGCGCAGGCCAAGCGCGCGCACTGCCGCGAGCGATTCCTCGGTCAGCGCGTGCAGGCTATCACTGCGAAACAGTGTACGCCATTTAATGGTTTTGCCGTCGGTGGTCGGGTAGCCGCCGATATCGCGCAGATTATGCAGGCCATCGAGCACGATCCGGCGCTCAGGTACAGTTGTCATCGGCTATCTCTTTCGCTCTTCCCAACCCCGTTCCCAGACCGAAGCGGGGCGATACAGATTGTCAGGCCAAAGCGTTGCGTATTCCACGACGGTTTGTGCTACCGCGCGTGCATGCCTCGGCGCTAGAGATCGCGCACAAAGATCCGGCGGTATGCCTCACTCCCCGCCAGCAGTTCGTCGTGCGTGCCACTGGCGATCAGGCGGCCATTTTTCAGCAACAAAATCCGATCGGCCCAACGAATCTGCGAGATGCGGTGCGTGATCAGCAGTGTCGTGCGGCCGGTCAGAATGCGGCGCATCGCACGCTGGATCTCGTCTTCGGTCGCGCTATCGATCGCGCTGGTGCTATCATCGAGCACCAGGATGCGCGGATCGGTAAGAAACGCGCGCGCAATCGCGACCCGCTGGCGTTGGCCACCTGAGAGCGTCACACCGCGCTCGCCGACGACGGTGTCGTACCCTTCCGGGAAGCTCGCGATAAAATCGTGCGCCTGCGCCTGCCGCGCGGCCTCCTCGATCTGCGCGCGCGTCACCTCGCCACGCGCACCAAACGCGATATTCTCGGCGATGCTGCGCGAGAACAGAAAAATATCTTGCTCGATCGTCGAGATCTGGCTGCGCAGGCTATCGAGGTTCCATTCGCGCACATCGACATCATCTACCAGCACCTGGCCCGCTTCGACATCATAAATCCGGTTGACCAGCCGCGTCAGCGTCGTCTTGCCCGCGCCGGTCTGGCCGACAATCGCGATCGTCTCGCCCGGGGATGCGTTAAAACTGATGTTGCTGAGCACCGGCGGCGGCGGCGCGCTCACGGCAGGGGTATCGGGCGCTGGCCCCCACGAACCGCCATCGTCCACCGGCGCTGCGCCGTAGCCAAACGTGACATCGCGGAAGGTGATCGCCCCCGTGATCCGCGCGCTGTGACCGGTCACGTTCTCGTCGAGGTCGGTGGTCTCCTGGATCATCGTCGTGATTCGTTTGGCACTGGCGAGCCCGAGTTGCACCAGCGCGAAGGTAAAGAGCGAGATAAACACCGGAAAGCGTAGTACTTCGAGCAGCGACATAAAGCCGATGACTTCGCCGACCGTGAGCACGCCCTGGCCGTACAGATACAGCGCATGGCCAAATCCCAGGCCGATCAGGATGCCATACAGCAAAAAGGGCAGGTAGCGCGCCTGAATATCGCCCTCGCGCACAAACAGATCGCGGTACGCGGTCGCGTTTCTGGTGAAGCGCTCGCGCTCGTAGGGCTCCTGTGCGTAGCCCTTCACCACTTCGATCCCGCTGACGGTCTCGGCGAGTGCGGCGTTCATCTGGCCAAACTGGCCGCGTAGCGCACCCGCCACCGGCCCCAGTTTGCCGGCATAATCGGTGAGCGCGATAATAAAAAAGACCAGAAACAGGATCGGCGTGATCAGCAATTCGACCCGGATGCTCGCGATCACGATAAACGGCACGATCAGCGTCACGATCGACTCGATGATCAGGCTGGCACCCGGCGAGATCATCGCGTTGAGTTGCTGTACATCACCCGTCGCACGCGACATAATATCGCCGACCCGCTGGCGGTTGTGAAACGTCAGGCTCTTGCCGAGCAGGCTGATGTACAGCTCCTCGCGCGCGTCGCGTTCGAGCCGCTGGCCGGTCATCGCGCGCGAATAGCTGTTGATGATATCGAGCAGACCGTAACCCAGGCGTGCCACCAGCAGCAGCAACGCGACACGCGATAGCGCTTCGATCGCCGTGCCACCACCCGCCGATACGGCATCGAACGCCTGCCCGATCAGTACCGCACCCCACGATTGCAACCCCGACATGCCGGCCACCGAGAGGGTAAACAGAATCGGCAGCACCGGATAGCGGAAGAGATGCGAACTGATCCAGCGTAATGGCGAGCGCAGGTCGTAGCGGTATTCGCCTTCAATGCGAAACTCCGCGCTTTGGTTTGTCATACAGGCACCTGTTGTGTCAGACAATGAAACGCGCCAAGCCCCAAGATCAGGTCGGTGCAATCGATCCCGATCACCTGGCGCTCGGGAAAGCAACGGCGCAACACGGCGGCGGCCCGCTCATCGTTGGCGTGATTAAAGGTTGGCAGGAGCACCGCACGGTTTGCGATATAAAAGTTGGCATAGCTGGCCGGCAGGCGCTGGCCCGCATACAGAATCGGTGGCGGCATTGGCAGCGTGAGCACCTTGAGCGGCACGTTGGCGAGATCGGTCATGGCGTGCAGGCGCTGCAAATTCTCTTGCAGCACATGATAATTTTCGTCTTGTGGGTCTTCTTCGACAACCGTGACGACCGTATCCTCGGCCACAAAGCGCGTCAGATCATCGACATGGCCATCGGTGTCATCGCCGACGATACCCTCGCCAAGCCACAGGATCTTCGCGATGCCGAGCATATCCTTTAAACGAAACTCGATCTGATCACGCGTCAAATCAGGGTTGCGATTTTCGTTGAGCAGACACGCCTCGGTGGTGAGCAATAGCCCTGCACCGTTGACCTCGATCGAGCCACCCTCCAGAATCATCGGTGTCTCGAAGCGTGGCACACCGAGGAACTCAGCCATGTACTGCGGGATCTTGGTATCGAGATCATACGGCGGGTACTTCTCGCCCCAGGCGTTGTAGCCCCAGTCGGTGGCGGCCAGCGCACCATCGCGCAGGCGGCGCACAAAGATCGCGCCGTAATCGCGGCACCAGGCATCGTTTGTCGGATTGTAGTGAAACACGATCTCGCCCGCCGCACTGGCGGCATCGAGCGCCGCACGCGCGGTCGCCTCCATCGCCACGTCGGTCACGTTAATATGTACGGTCTCACC
>JAYUYF010000072.1:0-2132 GCA_043752605.1 Roseiflexaceae bacterium | reverse complement strand
CCTACGCCATCCCCGCCGCCGCCGCCGCCGCCGCCCGCCCCTGGCGCACACAATCCGGGATGCCGACGCCACCATATGCGCCACCCACCAACCACACGCCGCGCGGTAACTGTGCTTCGATCTGTGCGATTCGCTCCAAATGACCGACATCATACTGCGGGTTGCTATCGACCCAGCGATCGACCCGCTGCAACAACGCTGCACCACCAATGCCGAGCAGCTCCCAGATCTCCTGCTGTGCCGCTTCGATCAGCCGTGTGTCGCTGAGATCAAGGATGGCCGGGTTGCGCGCACCGCCCGCGAAACAACGCAACAGCACGATATCCTCCGGTGCGCGCCCGGCGAACTTCTGCGAACTGTACGTCACCGCGTTGATCGGGCGTCGCTCGACACGCGGCGCGATATAGCCCGATCCCGTCAGCGGCACACGTAGCGCCCGGCGTGCGTACGCCAGCGTGACGATTGCCGTCGATACGCTACGAAACGCTGCGAGTGCGCGCATGACACCGGGTGCGATACCGGCGAGCAGCGCGCCAGCCGCCTGCGGCGGTACGGCGATGATCACGCCGTCAGCCTCGATCTGGCTGCCATCATCACAGATCATGCGGTACCCATGTTCAGTATTTGCCAGCTGCCGCGCGCCGCACCCGGTTTTGATCACTCCTGCTAATCTTGCTGCAAGCGCATCCGTGAGCGAACCCATCCCGCGCCGCAACGTCAAAAATGGCGCGGTGGTACCCTGCCTGGCCACCGAACCACACATTGCGTGCATCAGGCTGCCGTGCTGCTGCTCGAGCGTGGCAAACCGCACGAAGGTGCTCTGCATGCTCTGGCGCTCGGCATCGGCGCTGTGAATGCCAGACATCAATGGCTCTCCCAGCCGCGCCAGCGCCTCGCTGCCAAAGCGCCGCCGCCAGAAATCGGCCAGCGACTCATCGGCCGTGCTGCGCCGCGCCGGGATCCACGGCTCCAGCGCCGCGCGCAGCCGCCCGGCTGGCGAGAGAAGCGGCGTGCGCAACAACGCCGCCCGATCGGTCGGGATCCCGAGCGGCATACTGTGCGCCAGCACATGGAGCCGCCCACCGCGCACCAGGCTCGTCCCCGCCGCTGTCGTGCCGATCAGATCATCGCCCAGCCCTAGCTCGCGTGCCAGATCGGCCGCCCACGGCTTCTGCGCCACAAATGAGTCTGGCCCGGCTTCAATCAGCAAATCAGCTGTGCGCGTAGTACTGATCTTACCGCCGACGCGCTGATCACGCTCGATCAGCGTCACCCGCAGCCCGCGTTGCTGCAACTCGTACGCTGCGCTCAGCCCGCTGATGCCGCCGCCAATCACCATAATGTGCGCGCTACGTGATCTGTGCAAAATCTATCAATTCGCAAAAAAATCTATCAATACTACCAGATTATAGTTGATTTCTGAGATCGTGTCAAAGCGCACAATCTCAAACACGAGCTGGGCAAATACGACACGATACAGAAATATCAGCGAAATGTCATTCGAAAACCGGTGCAAACTGCGCGACAAACGGTGAAGATGTGGTATATACTGCGGGTCGAGAGAAGTCATACGATTGAGGAGGCGACCGCACAATGGCGCACGATGACCAGATCGCACACTTTTCGCGCCTGGTGCGCGATGGGATGCGGCAGGGCATGACGCGGCGCGCATTCTTGCGTCGCGGCCTGGCGATGGGTCTCTCGCTGCCGGTAATCCTGGGGATTGTCGAGCGGCGCGATCTGGTGGCGGCTACCGCCACTCCCACCGCTACTCCGGTGCCGACCGTTCGATTCGCGATGATCGGTGATTTTGGCATGGCTGGCGAGCCGGCGGCGGCGGTCGCGGCAATGGTCAAAGGCTGGGAGCCCGATTTTATCGTAACAACTGGCGACAACAATTATCCTGCTGGTTCATCAAAGACGCTCGATGCCAATGTGGGCCAGTACTACAGCGCGTATTTATCGCCGTATCAGGGCAAATACGGTACCGGCGGCGAGGCCAAGCGCTTCTTCCCGGTGCTGGGCAACCACGATTGGGATCAGGGGCTGCCACGCTTTTATCTGCGCTATTTCGATCTCCCCGGCAATGGGCGCTACTATACGATCGACCGCGATCCGGTCATGTTTTTTTT
>JAYUYF010000071.1:0-2134 GCA_043752605.1 Roseiflexaceae bacterium | reverse complement strand
GTCTTCGGCTATATTCAGCGCGATGGCGAGGACTATCTCATCCCTGTCTCCGATAGTTTCAGCTTCTTCCCTGAACTCTCATTTGGCACCCGTACGTTGTACAGAGCCAGCGAGGTGGTCCCACTGCTCCATGCCCGGTCAGCGCGCTACCTTGCTGAGTACAAGGAACCTGCGATGATTGATCGGCCGCAACCAACAGCGGTTCCAACGCCAGTACCACCTCCGATTATTACATCAGAACCCTATCCGCGTCCATAACTGAATGTATCCAGCTCCGAGTCGACCACCCTACAATCGGTACCGGGGTGGTCGACTCAGAGTGCCGTTGTTCGGCCCTGCGTTCTGCACAACCACCCCGAGTTTGACAAAGATCCCGCTGCGTGGTACAACCACGCGATGAGTATCCTGGAAACTGATCGTAGCGATCACGGCAAACAGCCGCGCGGCGTGTTTGCATCGCGTGTGCGCTGGGTGCTGGCTATTGTGCTCTGCACGACCGCCGCCGCCGCCCTGTTGCGCACCCCCGCGCCCGTACGCGTTGCTGTGGCACCTGTGCCAGCTGTAGCAGCGCTGCCTGTTGTGCCGAGCGCACCTGCGGTCTACACCTACGCCGCGCCCAACCCTGCGCCTGCGATCCCCGACGCGCGCGTCCCCGATGCCGTTGACGATCTCGCGGTGCCGCCCACTGTGCGTCCGCGGGTGCGATTGGCGGCGATCCCGGGTGATGGCCCGGCGATGCGTGGCACGCGGGTGCTCAAGACGCGGCGGCTCGATATCTATGTCGGCAAGAACACACTGACGGCTGAGGACGTGCAGGCGATCGGGCCACTGCTCGAAGCGCTACTGATCGAGAATGAGCAGGGGCTTGGCACGTTTATCAAACGGCGCATCTCGGTCGGGTTCTACAATCCAGCGTTCGCCCCCTCACGCGGCACACGCGGTATCGCCTATACCGATGAAGGCCGGATCGAGCTCTTTTATCGGCCGGGCGAAGACCCGCGCGCTGCGGCCACGATCGCGGCACACGAGTTGGGGCACCACCTCGAATATGCCCGCTATGGCAGAGATGTCCAGCAGCGCGCCGATATCATTTTGCACGAAGGCGGCGCAACCTGGATCGCGGGCGTCCGCTGGCTCGATAAGTACGATGCGCGTAGCTGGCGCGAGCGTGCGTTTCAGCTTGCCAGTTCGGGTGTGCCGCTGCGGCTGATCGGTGCGCAGCGTTCGGGCAGCGATGTGTCGTACGAACTTTGGGGCTCGTTTGTCAGCTACATCTACAAATATTATGGCATCGGCACCCTCGATGAGCTCTACCGCAGCAGCCGTGGCCGCGCGGCTGGCTCGGCCGATTACCTGGGCATCACCGGCAAGACGCTGGCCGAGCTGACGACTGATTGGCGCGCCTGGGTTCTGGCCTACACCGAGCCGACGCCCACGCCAGTGCCAATGCGGCCCACCGTCACCCCCATGCGCTGATTGCGGCTGGTGTATACTACTGGCGTGCAACCGCCCCGCGCGCCGCTGCGTCTCAGTGGCAGCAGTAGCTGAGCAAACAGGTGAGGGCCGAGTATGAGCGGAATATTTGATGATATGAGTCGCCGCGCGAACGAGGTAATCGACCGCGCGAAGTTCGAAGCGGATAAACTCCAGCGTACCACCGCACTCCAGCGTGAGTTGAGCGATATGCGCCGCAAAACGGATGAGCGCAAGGATGAGTTTAGCGAGCGCGCGCTCGATCTGTACCGCGCCGGGCAGATTCAATCACCGACGCTGGCCGATATCGCACGCGCGCTCGATCTGCTGCGTGTCCAACTGACGGCCAAAGAAGAAGAACTCAAATACGAGCAGGCGCGCAATTTTGCGCCCGCTGGTTCGCCGAGCTCCAGCAGTGGCTCGTCGCAGCCGTATAGCCCGTCGCCCCAACCAACTAATGTGTCGTCGGCGCAGCCCAGCCAGCCCGCCACCAGAACGTGCGAGACCTGTGGGTTTGTTATGCCGCTGACGGCGGTTTTCTGCCCGAGCTGTGGCCGTCGCAACAGCGCGTGACGCAACCGCTCGCTGGTCAGGCCGCGATCGTGACGGGCGGATCGCGCGGAATTGGGCGCGCGGTCGCGATCGAGATCGCGCGGCGTGG
>JAYUYF010000070.1:0-5536 GCA_043752605.1 Roseiflexaceae bacterium | reverse complement strand
TTCAAAATATTGCCGGTGGCGGTTTTGGGCAATGTGTCGAGGAATACGACGGTACGCGGATATTTGTAGGCCGCCAGCCGCTCCTTGCAATAGGCGATCAGCTCCTCGGCGGTGGCCTGTTGGCCGGGTTTGAGCGCCACGACGGCCCGAATCTCTTCGCCGAGCGCTGCATCGGGTACGCCGATCACTGCTGCCTCAGCCACGGCCGGATGCGCGTACAGGATCTCTTCGATCTCGCGCGGGTAGACATTAAACCCACCGCGCAAAATCATATCCTTGACGCGATCCTTGATATAAAAGAAACCGTCGCCGTCGCGATAGCCGATATCGCCGGTGTGAAACCAGCCGTTGCGCACGACCTCGCTGGTCGCTTCGGCACGGTTGTAGTAGCCCTTCATCACGTTGTGGCCGCGGATCGCGATCTCGCCCAGTTCACCATCGGGCTGCCGTGAACCTTCATCGTTCGTCACGCGCAGCTCGACGCCCCACATCGGTGTGCCGATCGAACCGGGCCGGGTTGGCTGGTCGAGATGGTTGAATGATGCCACGGGCGAGGTTTCGGAGAGCCCATACCCCTCGATGATCTGCACATTATATTTCTTGTTGAAAGCGAGCATGACCTCGACCGGCATCGCGCTCCCCCCTGAGATACAGCGTTCGAGCGATGAGAGATCAAACTGATCGGCACCGGGGAAGTTGAGCAGGTAGAAGTACATTGTCGGCACACCAGCGAAGAAATTGACTTTGTCGCGTACCATGATTTCGAGCGCTTTTTGCGGCTCAAATCGCGGCAGCAGCGTCATCGTGCCACCCGAGTAGAACAATACGTTCATCACGCACGACTGGCCAAACGAATGAAACAGCGGTAATACTGCCAGCCCCACCGCGCCATCGCCCAGCAGCAGCACCCGGTCGGCGCTGATCGTTGCGTTCATAAACATGTTGCTGTGCGAGAGCTCGGCCCCTTTCGGTCTGCCCGTCGTACCGCTGGTGTACAGGATCACGGCAGTATCAGCGGGCGAAGTTGGGTACGATTCAAATATCGGTGCCGAACCAGCCATCAATGCAGTGCTCGGCTGCGCGCCAGCTGGCAATTCGGCTGTACTGCCAGGTGCCTGCACGACAAACAGATTGCGACAATGCTCGGCGCGCGCCACGGCGGGTGCTGCTTCGGCAAGAAAGCCCTCGAACGCAATCAGCGCGACCGACTCGCTATCATCAAGGTGGTAGGCGATCTCGTTCTGTTTGAAGAGTACATTGAGCGGTACGACGATCGCACCCACCTTGAGAATGGCATAGTACGCGATCGCGAACTGCGGGATGTTGGGTAGCAACAGCGCGATTTTATCGCCCGGTTCGACGCCGGCGCGCACCAGGCCGTTGGCGATCATATTGGCCGCGCCGTTGACCTCGGCATAGGTCATCTTCACCGTCTCGTAGATGATTGCGGTCTTCGTCGGCGTGCGGCGGGTAGTGGTCTCGAGCAACGTTGCGACGTTCAGCATTGAACTCTCCTTGTTGGGGCGCAGCGTGCTGCGTCCGTGTTATGACGCAGCGTGCTGCGTCCGTGTTATCTATCGCCCCAGGTTGTATTGCGCCCCTACCGCGCCGTCCAACCGCCATCGACGGTCAGCACCGCGCCGGTCATGAAGCTCGACGCCTCCGACGCGAGGAACAGGATCGGGCCGGCCAACTCGTGTGGCTCGCCCCAGCGACCGAGCGCGATCTGATCGGCGAACGCCTTGTAAGCCACCGGATTTTCCATCACCGGTTTATTCAACGCGGTGGCAAACGGGCCGGGCGCGAGCGCGTTGACCGTCACGCCCTGTGGTGCCCACTCGAGCGCGAGGGTGCGCGTAAGCTGGATCAGGCCACCCTTGGCTGCGGTGTAGGCCGCGCGTTCGCCGAGGCCCACCGTGCCCAGCATCGAGCTGATGTTGATCACACGCCCCCAGCCATTGGCCAGCATCGCGGGCGCGAAGGCCTGCGCTACCAGAAACGGCGCGGTCAGATTGATCTCGACCACACGCTGCCATTCCTCGGGCGTAAAATCGAGCGCGGGCTTGCGCACGTTGCTCCCCGCCCCGTTGATCACAATATCGACGTGCCCAAAGCTCGCCGCCTGCGCGGCCAGCGCTTTGACCTGCGCCGGATCACAGACATCGGCGGCGATCGCGCTGGCGCGCTGGCCCGCGGCCTGCAACGCCGCCACCAGCGCATCCAGCGGCTCGCGCCGCCGCCCGACAAGGATCACCGCCGCGCCCGCCGCCGCCAGCGTGCGCGCAAAGACCTCGCCCAGGCCACCCGCGCCGCCGGTGATCAACGCCGTGCGCCCGGTGAGCCGAAACATGGCAAATGGATCGGTCATAGTTGCTCCTTTTTTGCCTGACACGGTTGCCTCTTGACCGGGTGACAAGGTGACAAGGTGACGGGGGCATACTCACCCGGTCACCCGGTCACAACGCCCCAATCGTGCGCAGGTAGGCCGCCGTCTGTTCGAGTTGTTCGGTCTCATAGCGGCCGAGGGCTTCGGCGTTTGCACCGCGTTCCCAGGGCGTACGCCAGTCTTCGTCTGCCGGGCGCACATGTAGCATCACCAGCCGCAGCGCGGGCAGGATCTCGCGGGCATCGCGCGGGCCAAACCCGTGCCACCAGTCATCTTCGAGCAGCCGGATATGGCGCGCCTGGATGGCGGCCAGTTCGATATGGCAGGTGGCGCGGGGAGCCTGTTCGGCCAGGATCGCAAACAATCCGGGCACATCGAGTACGCCATCGCCGATCGCGCAGCGCACCAGCCGGTAGCCCGACGAAGACGGGAAGATTCGATAGTCCTTCAGATGTACATTGGCGATCCGGTGGCCGAGCGCGCGCGCGGTTCGCAGCGGCTCCTCGCCCACCGCCAACGGGTTGACGGCATCGAGTGTGATGCCAATATGGTCACCGCCCACGGCATCGCACAGATGCAGCATATCGGCCAGCGTCATATCCTGGTGGTTCTCGGGTGCCACGATTACATCGTGTTGGGCGGCGAGCGGCTGCGTCTGGCGCAGCCGCTCGATGATCAAGGCCAACTGGGCATCCCAGCCGCCGGGGATCTGCGCGCGCGCGCCCTCGAGTGTGGTCGAGATCATCACGCGCAGCACGCGCGCGCCGAGGCTGGCGGCGAGCGGGATGGCACGTTCGAGATCGGCCAGATCGGGCACGGCCAGATCGAGCGCGAGCTGCATCCCCGCCGCCTCGGCGCGCGCGCGCAGGGCCCGCAGCCGGGCCGGATCGTCGGGGAGCATACTGATCGGGATCTCGGCTGAGCCAAGACCATGGCTGGACGCCAGGCGCACCAGATCGTCTGCCCCGAGCGGCTGGGTACACACGCGCTCGGTACCCGCCCCGGCGTAGCCACAACGCCAGGGGAAGCTATAGGCCGAGAGGCCGATACGTGGTGGCATCAGGCCACCTCGGCCAGCGTCGCGCCACCCGGCATAAGCACCGATTTGGCGATCGCCAGCTCTTCCATCCCCACAAATCCATCGTGCCAGGCACCAAGTTCAAATGCGCGTACTAATGGCTGCACATCGATCTGTTTGCTCGCCAGCAGGCGCACCACGCGCTCCCAGGTATCGTAAGTGTGGCTGAAGCTGCCCTGCAGCGTGGCGGCCTTGGCTACCAGCGGGTCGAGGCTAAAGCCGATCGGCGCGGCCCCCCAGCCGATCTTGGTGATCTGGCCGTTGGGCCGCACCATCTCGATGCTCTGCTTGAGCGTGGCCGAAACGCCGACCGCGTCGATCACCAGATGCGCGCCAAAACCATCGCCCGCGTTCATCACCGCCGCCACCGCGTCTTCGTCGTCGGCGATGATGATATCCGTCGCGCCCATTGCGCGCGCGAGTTCGAGCCGTGGCGCATCCGCCTTGAGACCGACCATCGTCAGGCGCGACGGCCCGGTGAGCCGTAGCACCGCCAGACACATCAGGCCGATCGGCCCCGGGCCAAGCACGACGGTATGGTCGCCGGGGCGTGGGTGGCTCTTCTCGATGATCGCGTTGTAGGCCACGCAGCCCGGCTCGGTGAGCGCCGCATGCAGCATCGGCAGTGTCTCGGGCACGCGGTGTAAAATCGCCGGGCGCGTCAGCACATAATTCGCCATCGCACCATCGAAGCCAAAGCCAAAGCCGCGCCGATTGGGGCAGACATTATACTGGCCGCTGCGGCAGTAGACACAGGTGGTGCAAACTTCGGCGGCGGTCTCGGAGACCACGCGCTCGCCGACGCGCACATCGTGGACGCCCGCGCCAACCGCAGCGACGATCCCGGCGAATTCGTGGCCCAGCACGCGCGGCCCGACCAGATCGAACGCGCCCTGCCAGACATGCACATCCGTGCCGCACACGCCGCACGCCGCGACCTGCAGCAGCACCTGGCCGGGGCCGGGCGCGGGGCGCGCCAACTCGCGCAGAATCGTGGCATCGCGTGGGCCATCGTAGACCAGCGCCTGCATCGTATCAGTCATCGTGCGCTCCTTTCCGCGTCTCGGGTGGGAGTACGATTATAGCACCGTGGCGAACGGGTGTGGATCTGTGCCGGGGGTTGCCCCAACCCCTTCTCCAACGTGGCGAGGGGGACACCGGACTGTAACCACCAGAGACACGAATGACGCTGGTGGCACAGATAGGCTCGTGCGTACGGTCATCCTGCGGCCGCAGGCCGAAGGATCGGCTGGATGCTGAGCGGAGTAAAGTATGAGACCGTTGGACGCCGGATTTTAGGCGATCGCAAACTCCGTGTAGGGGCGCACACTGCGCTGCTGAAAGCCCAGCACGATATGATCGGCAGGCACGCCAGCAGCCACTAACTCTGCCGCAATTCCGTGTTCGGTGCCATCGCGCTCGATCCAGATTTTACCATCGTGGAGCTTGAGATGGACGAGACAGGTATGGATGCGCCGGGCACCTTGCCAGCCACTCGACAGTACCATATAGTGGCCCGACTCACGACTAAAGACCGGCTCATTGTGAATATCACCATTGGCGTACTGACGTTCGAGATAGCGCGTCAGCACCTGCTCAATCAGTGGCAAGTATCGGTTTATTCGATCCATCGCAGCACGACCTCCCTGTCAGGGTCGAAGACTACCAACTGGAGACGTTGATTGTCGAGTAACACACGCCCGATTGGTTCCTCAAAGAGCGCATAGTACACAGCTTCGCGAATAGCAAGATATAGCTGACGAGTTGGGTCAGTCTGTGCGAGCACATCGTGATAGAGAATGTGCGCTCCTAACGCATTCTTTAAGTCTTCGACTTCAGAATGGCTCACAAAACTCTTCATCTCTACCGCTATCTGTCTTCCAGGTTTCTCGGCTGCCACGAGCTCTTCAGCGCCAAGATCAATGTAGAGATCTTTCTGACCCCATTTAATTACCAATGGATCATTGGTGATACGCCAACCGTCTTTGACGAGGGCATTGATGACCGTTTTGTGGTAAAGATCACGTGCTGACATAATCAGCGCCCTTCACAAATCGAGAGCAGAACCTTCA
>JAYUYF010000069.1:0-2136 GCA_043752605.1 Roseiflexaceae bacterium | reverse complement strand
GCTGCGCACCCTCGTAGCGCGTGGCTACCAGGGCTGCCTGACGCTCGAACCACATCTGCAAATCGCCGGGCCTGCGGGCGGATTCAGTGGCCCGGCCGGTATGCAGATCGCGGCTCGTGCGCTCGCGGCGCTTCTGGCCGAGGTGCGCGGTGACTGATCCAAAACAGATCGTGCGCGCGGGCTACGATGCAGTTTCGCACGCCTACCGCGCCGATGATGCAGGCGAAGGCCCGTACCGCGCCTGGCTGGCCTGGCTCGACGCGCACCTCGCGCCGGGTGCCGCTGTGCTCGATCTGGGTTGCGGCTGCGGCGTGCCAACAGCGCGCATCCTTGCCGAGCGCTATGCCGTGACCGGTGTCGATCTCTCGCCCGTCCAGATCGCCCGCGCCCGCGATCTGGTGCCAGATGCCACATATGTTTGCGCAGATATGGTCGCGTTTGATCCGGGGGAAAATCAGTACGGCGCGATTGTCTGTTTGTATGCGATCATCCACGTTCCACTTGCTGAGCAGGTTGGGTTGATCGAACGCATGTGCAGTTGGCTGACACCCGGCGGCCAGCTGTTGCTTACCGTCGGTCACGGTGCGTGGACGGGTACTGAAGCCGATTGGCTCGGTGTGCCGGGCGGCACAATGTACTGGAGCCACGCCGATGCTGCCACTTACCGTGTGTGGCTTGTGGCTTGCGGCTGCACCATCCTGCGCGACGATTTCATCCCGGAGGGCGACGGGGGCCACACGCTCGTGTTGGCGCAGTGCGGGTGAAATATCCTGCTGCCGGGGTGGTACGCCCTGCTGATCTCATCCCTCCCGCCCCCGCTCCGACACGGAGCGGGGGAGCGCAATTGCTGACTGGTTCACCCGCTTAAAACCGCTACAGGGTGACGGGCACGACCACCGGCGGGTGTCTCCGACAAACAAAGGCAGATCTTCATGCAATCGTTGCTTTCCTGGTTGTTGCTCCTGATGCTGATTTTTTTGCCCACGCACCCACCCGCCCGCGCCGACACACCCGTGCGCCATCTGTTGCTCGGCAACCCGAGCGGCGCCACAACCGATGTGTCGCAGCCCAACAACTATCTCGTCGTCCGCCCGCAGTACGCGCTGGCATACCTGCGCGACGACGGCATCCCGCGCTGGGTGGCGTGGCAACTCGTCGCGAGCGATCTGGGCAGCACACCACGCTACACCGGCAACTTTTTCACCGACACCAGTTTGCCGATTGGCTGGTACCGCGTGCGTCACAGCGATTACACCAACTCGGGCTATGACCGCGGCCACATGGTGTCTTCCGAGGATCGCACCGCGACGATTGAAGACAACGAGGCGACCTTTATCCTCACCAACGCACTGCCGCAGGCCCCGCGCGCTAATCGCGGCCCGTGGCTGCGGCTCGAAGAGGACGGCCGCGATCTGGCCAGCGCAGGTGACGAGGTCTATATCGTCGCCGGGCCGGTGGGCCAACTTGGCCGCCTGGCCAGCACGCAGGTGCGTATTCCGGCTGCCACCTGGAAAGTGCTGCTCGCCGTCCCAGCCGGCGCAGGCGACCCGACCATGCGGGTGATGACTGCGACACGCGTGATCGCGATTCGCATTGCAAACGACAAAGATGACGCGACGGTGCTCCAGAGCGATGACTGGCAGCCGTATGCCACTACCGCCGATGCTGTCGAGGCCGAGACCGGGCTCGATGTCTTTGCCGCGCTCAACCCGACGATCCAGCGCGTGATCGAGGCGCGGCCCAACGTCGGCGCACTCGGCTACACCCTGATCGTCAGTGGCACCAGCGCGCTGACAACCACCGTCGGCACCAGCTTTGCACCGCTCACGGTACGCGTAGCGCGCGACACCAGCCTGGGCGATGGGCCACCCGTGCCCGGTGTCGAACTCACGCTGGCACTGCTCGGCAGCAGCGCCAACGCCAGCATTGGTGGCGATGTCGTCGCCACGGCGGTGAGTGATGCCAATGGTGTAGCGACGTTTGCGCCGCTCGCGAATCTTGTACCCGGCAGCTACCGCGCCGAAATATCGGCGAATGGCGTGTATGTACCCGCCGTCTGGGCGCTGACGAATGTAGATGTCGTGTATGTGCCGGTGGTTACGCGGTAAACATGGCGCGCCACTGTCACGCTGAGGC
>JAYUYF010000068.1:0-2136 GCA_043752605.1 Roseiflexaceae bacterium | reverse complement strand
ACACCTCGCTGACCGACATGAGCGGTGCGCAGGTCAAGGGCGGCAAGTTCGAGTACGTCAAGCCGATCAAGTAGTTGAGCGGTTCGTGATGGTGCGACGAGTGGTGAACGTAAGTTTGCCACTCGTCGTCGTCTTTCTGCCGCCCGCATCCGATGGAGTGAGCTTCGATGACCACACAATCTGTTCGCGCTGAAGCGGAGCCACGTAAAACTCCGTGGCGTGCGATCGCTGGCGTTGGCTTTGCGATCTTTTTTGTCCTCTTTCTGGCCGTGCCACTCTGGGATATCCTCTTGGCAATGATCGCCAGCCCGCAGTTGCTCGCGCGCCAGCTCGTGATTGGCCTGACAAATGGTGTCTACATCGCCTTGATTGCGCTGGGGTACACGCTGGTCTACGGTATCGTCGAGTTGATCAACTTTGCGCACGGCGATCTGTATATGCTGGGTGCGTTCTTCTCACTCACGCTGATCGGCCTGTTTGCGCTCACGCCTGAGACGCCGCTCGAAGTGCGTGTACCGCTGATGTTTTTGATCCTTATTCTGACAATGTTTTTCACTGCTGGCCTGAACGTCGCAATCGACCGGATCGCATACCGGCGCCTGCGTGGTGCGAGTTCGCGGCTGGCGGCGCTGATCAGCGCGATTGGCGTTTCGTTTATCTTCCAGAATATCGGCCTACTGTGGGGCTACATGCGCTTCATTCCGCAGCTGAACGGGGTGATGGGCAGCAACGCGGTGGCACCAAAGAGCTTTCCGCAGCTCATTCCAAACCAGAATTTGCTCGAAGGGATTGTGCCAGTACGCTTTACTGTCAAAGATCTGGTCGTGCTGGTCATCTCGGTGCTCTTACTAATCGGGCTCTACCTGTTTGTACAGCGTACCAAGCTCGGCAAAGCAATGCGCGCCACGGCCCAGGATCGTAACGCATCAGCACTGATGGGGATCAACGTCGATGGTACGATCGCGCTGGCCTTCTTGCTGGGTGGCGCATTTGCCGGTGCTTCGGGGATGCTCGTCGGGCTTTACAACGGCACCGCAGTGTTCGATATGGGCTTCACCGCCGGTTTGCGCTCGTTTACTGCGGCGGTGCTCGGTGGCATCGGCAACATTCCGGGTGCAATGCTCGGCGGGATATTGATCGGCCTGATCTCGGCGCTCTCGGATCAATACATCAGCTCAAAATGGACTAACGCGGTGGTGTTTGGCATTCTTGTGATCATTCTTGTCTTCCGCCCGACTGGTCTGCTCGGCGACGGCAGCGTAAACAAGGTGTAGCGATGAACGTACGTCTTCGTTCCGGGTTGATCGGCGGTGTTTTCGGGCTGCTGATCACACTCGCCAGCGGTGGCGAGGTCGCCTATCTGGGCGGCATCATCGCTGGCATGATCGCCGGTCTGTTGGTTTCACAGGCTGAGGGCGAGACAGCGCTCACAGCTGGCGCGCGACAAGGGCTGCAGGCTGGTCTTGTGGCGGGTGCGCTGGTTGTGGTTGGGCAGCTCATTCGTGGTCTCGCGATCAGCCCACTGATTGAACTTGATGCGGCAAGTTCGGGTTCGGTGCTGATGACCGCGCTCGGCGGGTTTGTCATCGCGGCGATCGTGGCGATACTCTTCGCTACCGTGCGTACCTTACCTGCACCACGAGACACATACGCAAACTTTGGCTTGATTGTGCTGCTGATCATCGCCTATCCATGGATTGATCGGGGCCTGCGGCTGGGCTTCATGAACGAAGTCATCCCGGTGCTGATCTATATCTTGATGGCGCTTGGGTTGAATATCGTGGTGGGATACGCAGGTTTGCTCGATCTTGGCTATGCCGCGTTTTTTGCGATCGGAGCCTATACTACTGGCATGCTTGCGTCGTCGCACTTCGACATCGAGATGAGTTGGTGGCTGGCGATCTGGATTGCGGTGGCGGTGTCAGCGATCTTCGGTGTCATCCTGGGTGCACCCACACTGCCGTTACGTGGCGATTACCTCGCGATCGTGACGCTTGGCTTTGGCGAAATTGTGCCGATCACCATTCGTAATCTCGATGCCGCGACGCTCTGGATCGGCAATATCGCGATCTTCGAAGACGTTGATATCACCGGCGGAACCAAGGGGATCAACCCGATCAATCGCCCCTCGTTCCC